>CAZBGE010000050.1:0-22041 GCA_964491435.1 uncultured Smithella sp. | reverse complement strand
TTACGTCGGCAAAAGCCGCTTAACCGGGTGTCCGTTTTTACTTGACCAGATCAGACGGCATCCTTGAACCGGACATTGATCGAAGAATAACCATCCTCTACGAAGATGAATGCTTAGTCGCCATCAATAAACCGGGAAACTTGCCGGTCCATCCGTCAGGACCATATTTCAATAATACACTGGTCGCCCTGCTGGAAGAACATTACAGGAAAAAGGTTTATCCGGCGCACCGTATCGACCGCGAAACATCAGGTGTCATCCTCCTGGCCTTCAATGGAAAAGACGTGAACATTTTGTCCAAATCACTGGGAAATGGCTCAAAGGAGTATCTTGCTCTCGTGCACGGATGCTTTCCAGAACAAGAAATCATCATTAACTTGCCTTTAGGACAAGACCATGAATCAGCCGTCAAGAAGAAACTCCGGGCATGGCCGGGAGGAACAAAAAAGTCTCTCACTCGTTTTCGAAAAGTGCTGACTGCAGGAGAATGTTCTCTGATCCGATGCTTCCCTGAAACAGGAAGGCGTCATCAGATTCGCGTCCACCTGCAAGCAGCAGGCTTTCCCATCGTCGGCGATAAACTCTATGGCCGGGAAGAAAATGCTTTTTTGGAATTCATCAGAGATGGATTCACCGCCAGACTGGAAGAACGTCTTCTCCTGCCACGCTCGGCGCTCCATGCCGCCAAACTGGTTATTACGCATCCACACACCCAAAAAAAGATGAACATCCGGGCGCCTCTTCCTGAAATGTTTGCTGAGTTTATCCGGAAACAAAAAAGACAAAAACCGTCCGGTATTGCCGACAAAATCTGATTTATTGGAGCGGTAATAACACGCAAACCTTGCTATAAGAGCAGTCTGCCCTTCGCCTTCAGAACCTATTCTTTCTTTTCACATCCAGCATCGTACCCCTGCACTTGCTTGAACCACATAGGCAGGTATGCTCTTTTTTAACCTTAGCGGTTTTACGACCGTCGATTATCAAACTGTAATCGTAAAAAAGCTCTTCACCCGCATTGATGTCGCGCAGAGCTTTCAGGAATACGCGTCTGCCGGATTGATAGGCTTCCAGATTGGGATCACAGGAATGATTAATCCATCGAGCGGTATTACCCTTGTACTTGGCATCGATGACATGGCCATCGTCCAAATGGAAGTAGAAGGTATGGTTGGGCTGGCTGGGGTCATGGGGATGCCGGATTAAAGCTTTGCGCCAAGTGATAATCTCACCCTTGTATTCGATCACTCTGTCACCAGCTTTGATGGGGCGAACTGCATAAACACCTTTGCCATGAACACCCGATTCGCGTACTTGCATGCGTCGCACCCCCACTGAGGAGGCGTTGTTGCAACAGGCCGGTCGGGCAGCTGAGTTATTTTCGACTTGCGTCATGGGATAAGAAGTTCCTTGCATTGGCAGGCATGCATAAAGAATTTTTACGCCAACAGAATATTCCTCTATTCTTTAAGATAAAACTGCAGTTTGAGGCCGCCCACTTCCACGACATCACCGTCTTTGAGGTCGTAACGGCGTTCTATGATTTTACCGTTAACCTTCAGTTCCTTGCCGCCGGACGGGGTTATAAAATAACCTTCTTTACGACGGTTAACCAGAGCAACCAATTTAGGGGCGAAAAAACCCTTCAACTTAATAGCGGAACCATCTTCCTTGCCAATCGCGGAAACTCTTTCTTTGAGTTCATATTCTTTTTGATCCGTCGATCCTTCAATAACGACAAAGCCACCCAGCGCATCTGGAATAGTTTTATCAGCAGCGGTGATGATTTTCTTCTGGTCATCCGGCGTAATAACCATCGTTTCATCCATGGAACGGCCGCGCACCGCAAAACTTTTTGTATCCGCCGCCCTGTTTTTATCGGAAGTGACGCTTAATGTATGCACGCCAACGACAACAACATCTCCATTGAAAAGTTCCGCTTTAGAAATCTTCTGGCTGTTTAAATAGGTGCCGTTCAGGCTGCCTAAATCTTCCAACAGGAGCGTATTCCCTTCCATTTTTATGGAAGCATGATGTCCGGATACGGCTTGATTATCAATGACGATATCGTTATCTGGTTTACGACCGATAGTCGTTAATTCCTTCTCCAGCACAACTTCTTTTACAGCAGCTTCCTTATATTTCAGTAAGACCTTTGCCATATATCACCTCCGGAAATATTCCATAAACTTAAACAAAGCCGAATACCATTTTTTTTCCTTTTTTATACAACCTACAATCACCGTAATATTATCCTTGCCGCCATTCTTATTAGCGGCTTTCACCAGCGCCTCACATGCGGCCGCAGGATTACCTTCCATGGAAATGATGTCTAAAAAATCATCTTCCTCTACCATATTACTAAGTCCGTCAGTGCACAAGAATAAAATATCATCTCCAAACACGGTAAGTTCGTCCAGATCCGCTTCCACTTCAGCGCGGATACCCAAAGCCTTCGTGAGAATATTTTTTATTTCCGAATGGGCTGCTTCTTCCTTGGTAATTAATTCGCGTTTCACCTGCTCATTGACGATGGAATGATCATCGGTTAACTGGTTAACATGGCCGGCGCGGATCAGATAAACGCGGCTATCACCGATATGGGCAATGCTCAGTCTGTTTCCAGTCAGGAGAACCGCTGCAACGGTAGTGCCCATCCCTTTTAATTTCGGCGAACTCTGCGCAGCCTCATAAACGGCCTGATTGGCCAAACGGATCGCGCTATTCAGCCGGTTGGTGGCTTCGGAATAAGCATGATCATAGTTAACGATCTTTTTGTACGTACCATGAAAATAATCCCTGACAACATTAACCGTCAATTTACTGGCCGTTTCGCCGGACGCATGGCCGCCCATGCCATCGGCAACGACAAGCAACCCCAGCTTTTCATCCAGATAAAAATTATCTTCGTTATTGGAACGAACCAAACCCTTATCGGTTTTACCGCTGGCAGAAAAATTCACTCAAGCCTCCTAATTTAAACAAACAAGCAAATCATCCGCTAAAGACTTACCGGTTTGGTAACGGGCTTCCACATCTTTGGATAACAATTTTTCCACAATCGGCACCATTTTTTCCGGAACCTTGGGGGCAATCTCCTTAATAGATGGCGGGGGAGAGGATGTAATTTTATACATCAGAGTGGCAATACTGTCTCCGTCAAAAGGTTTTTCTCCGCAAATCAGCTCGTATAAAACAACGCCCAGTGAAAACAAATCAGACCGGCCGTCCACCTTTTTACCAGCTATTTGCTCTGGTGACATGTAGCTTGGCGTGCCCATGACAATTCCAGTTTGTGTCTTAGATGTAGCCATAACCCGGGCAATGCCAAAGTCCGCCACTTTCACCTCACGATTGTTGAGCATCATGATGTTGGCCGGTTTGATGTCTCGATGGACAATGCCGTTTGCGTGGGCATAATCAAGCGCCGAAGCAACACAGGATACAACACGAACAACTTCTTCCATCGGCAATAAATTTTCTTTCTTGGTAAATTTTTCCAAGTCGGCTCCATCCAGCAGTTCCATGGCCATATACGCGATATCATAATCTTCGCCGACATCATAAATGGTCACAATGTTCGGATGAGACAGCTTACCGGCGGCTTCCGCTTCACGGAAAAACCTTTTCTTCACTTCGTCAATCTGCTCGGGATCGATTTCTTCATACCTTAATGTCTTAATCGCCACTTCCCGGTTAATGCGCGGATCTTTGCCGAGGAATACCGTTCCCATGGCGCCGCGCCCCAATTCTTTAATCACTTCATAACGTCCCAGCGTCGGCTTGACTTCCGTATGATCCATAATGACGGTAGCTTCTTTTTTCCCGCCGGAGAGGCCGAAGATCATGGTTTCGCCAACTGCCGTCAGCTTTTTGATGCGTTCGTTGATATCCTTAAAATCACCGGCTGTAGCGATATGCTGATAAACCGCCACCGCCTTGTTGAGCATGCGTTTTCTTTCAAAGTCCAGACCAAGGTTATAGAGTAATTCCTTAACGGATTCATCCCCAGCCGGGCATTTGCGGAACTTGTCAAAAGCCATATCCAGCAACCCCTGCCCCTGAAAGGACAAGCCCAGCATCTTGTTCGTCTCCACACTATCGGCTTCCATGCGATCTTTGGCTTTTTCCGTCAATAAATAGCGTTTGGAAACGATAACGATGTAACCGACAATTAATATGAACGCAGGATAAAGCGCTTTGATCCAGTAGCCATAAGCAGCAAAAAGATAAATCGTTGTGCTCATCCAGCCCAGTAGAAGCACCAGAGATACAATAGCGCTGATGCCGGCCTTGATTCGCGGAATGACCAGTGCGACATAAAGACCGAAAACAAGGATCATAATAAGTTCAAGCATCGTCGCCCATTCCGGACGAATGATATGGTCATCGTTAATAATATTTTCAACAACATTTGCAATGATCGTTCCCGGCGGCACATTGACTTCAGTCGGCGTAACCTGCATAGCCCCCAAACCGGCCGCGCTTTGGGCGATAATCACGATTTTGTCTTTGAAAACATCAGGCGCGACTTTTTTGTTGACGACATCAAAAAACGAATAATAGGGAACCCCGGAAGCATATCTAATGAGCATCCTGTGGTTTTCATAAACAGGAATCGTTTTACGACCGAATTTAATTTCATCTCCCAATCGCAGCGACTGCAAATCATAATTAAGATATTTTAAGGTCAGTTGCAGAGCAAAAGAAGGGAAAAGCTTTTCTTCAAAAGAAATAAACAAAGGTTCACTGCGCACGGTGCCGTCGCGATCGGCGGCAATATTAATATGCCCCAGCCCCATGGCGTTTGCGGCAAATTCGGGAATGGGGGGAACCATTTCCCGCGCGGTAATGCTATCATCTCCAACGGCTGGCGAAAGAGAGTTTTTTTGCAGATAATCCGGCAGATTCGAAGAGGCTCTTCCCGTGGGATTGCCGGGAACAAAAAACAGCGGCAGCACGACATTTTTACCGGCGGCAATCGAATTGGCCAATATCGTGTCGTTATCGAGTCTTTTTTCGGATTCTTTTAGGGATGCTAAAACACCTTCCAACCCGTGTTTTTTGACTGGGACACTTTCAATGCTCCCCGGATTCTGCCGCGCTGAAGCCGCATCGGCAACAGACGGATTCTGCTGAGCAGGCGGAGATAAAGCGGCGCCTTGATTCAACGGCTCTGCAGGACCTTCAATTTCCCTGATTAGCTTACGTATTTCAAGAAGGCCTTGATTGGCATCCCTCTCTGAATAAATGATATCCAAACCAATTACTTTTGCCTTATAGGACTGAAGCAGATCAACCATGGCGGCAATGCGCGCTCGGGGCCATGGCCAGCGCCCAAGGTTGGTGATGCTTTGCTCATCGATGGCAATGACGGCGACTGGAGCGGAAGATTGCTGGACCAGCAAATTGGCGTTTAAATCATAAATACCGTTTTCAAGCGTTTCCAGCGGCCCCCAAGACAGGAAAAAAGAAAATAATGCAAGCAACATTAAAACGATACCCAGAATAAAATCAGAAATCGCCGAATTTTTTATTTTCTTCATGCAAACTCCTTTTCAGGGGAATACAGCTCCATTGTCACATTGTGGGATACTTTTATCATAAGTAATGAGTATTTAGCAAGTTTTCTTGTGAATATTTTTCATGCCAGGACATGGCGGCATTCCACCGTGATAAGTGATAATATATTCCCTTATTCTTTGTGATTCTTGAGCACCTCAAGAATTTTGTCATGATAACGCCAAGCCAGTAAGGAAACAATGACCGCCGCAACGGCAACAACGGCCAAGAGCGCGTAATGCTCCTCGCGGGCAATGTTACCGCTGATGGACAGCATCATGGTGCCGAAAAAGCGGCCGACCGTAGAAACAATAATAAATGTTGATGTCGGAATGCGGCTAACACCCATGATGTAGCATAAATAATCTTTGGGAAAACCGGGAATCAGAAAAAGCATGAAGGAAACGAAGAGTCCCTTATGTTCCATAAAATGGTCGAATTTTTCAAAGACATCTTTCCTGACCGCTTTTTCCAGAAGCGGTTCTCCCAAAAAGCGGGCCAGCATAAAGGCCAGCCACGAACCAATGGTCAAGCCGATGGTGGAATAAAGCGTTCCCCAGAAAGGGCCGTACAGATAACCGCCAATGAAACCGCTGATCTCTCCAGGAATGACCGCAACAACCACCTGGAAAATCTGCAACGCGATAAAAACCAGCTCATCGAAGCGCGATGTTTTAATAAAACCGATAATTTGCTCTTTGTCTTTAAAAAAAAGATAAAGGTCAAAGTGAATGAAAAAAAACAGGCACAGACCCACCAGGAAAACAAGCAATATGACACGATATACCAAATTATTATTCATGGCGGGAACTCAAAACTTTTTGCAGTCAGTTTCATTGGCGGTTTTTTTATATGAATAATGATCTTTCGTCAATTTGTTTCCACTTTAAAAAGGGAAGAATAACCATTATTCACGCATGCAGATATCATATCATGACTGCCTTAAAATTGTTGACTAAATAATAACGATATGCAAGAAAAATTCATTCTTAAGATAATATCCAAGTAACTCTGGACATCCATTCACTGTCAACAAAAGGGGGAAACTATCAACATGTTAAAAGTGCCGCAAAAACTGGATAGAAAAAAAACCGAAATTTATCAAAATGCTCCGATCGCCGGATTTGGCGAAAGAAAGCCTGACTTTACCACCATGGGCCGAAAAATAAAAAATCCCCATAAAAATTTCCGCGAGGTGGTTTGTGTGGAAGCCTGCCGGACGCCGTATGGCCGCTCCGGCGGCGCTCTGAAAGATTTGTCAGCTGTGGAACTGGGCGCCTTAGCCATCAAAGAAGTTTTGCGTCGCACAGAAGGCAAACTGAAACCAGCTGATGTGGATTATATTTTTATGGGACAAGTCGTTCCCGCCGGTTGCGGTCAAATCCCCGCCAGGCAAGCCACCATCCTGGCGGGTGTACCGGAATCCGTTCCCTCCATCACCGTTAATAAGGTCTGTTCATCCGGCATAAAAACGATTGACTTGGCTTTTCAAATGATCCTGCTCGGACGCGCGGATGTCTGTATCGCCGGCGGCCAGGAAAGCATGAGCAACTGTCCCTTCATATTGCCAGATATGCGCTGGGGCGCCAGGATGGGTCTGCCCAACGGGCGTGTCGTGGATTCGATGGTTTATGACGGACTGTGGGATGCTTTCTACAATCGTCACATGGCCATTCACGGATCGGAGGTAGCTGACGAATTCGGCTTTACCAGGCAGGAACAGGATGAATGGGCACTTCATTCCCAGATGAACGCCGTCCGCGCAATGAATGAAGGAAAGCTCGACTCCGAAATTTTCCCCGTGGAAGTTAAGCAGGGCAAAAAATTGAGCGTTATGGATAAAGACGAAGGCCCGCGCCCCGAAACCACCCTGGACGGACTGGCCAAACTGCCACCGGTGTTTGGTCATCTCAGCACGGTAACCGGTAAACCAGGCAGTGTCACCGCCGGCAATGCCCCCGGCGTCAATGACGGAGGTGACGTTTGTCTGTTGATGAGCCGGGAAAAAGCCGATGAACTGGGTTTTAAACCCATTTTCACCATCGTGGATTACGCTGAAGTTTCACAACCGACCAAAGACATCGCCACGGTGCCAGGGCTTGCCATTAAAAAGATTCTGGAACAAAACGATATGACGATTGCTCAGATGGATGTGATCGAAATCAATGAAGCCTTTGCAGCTGTAACGCTGGTCAGCTGCCGTTCTATTCTGGGAATGACAAAAGAAGACATGTTTAATAAAGTGAATATCCATGGCGGCGCTGTGGCTTACGGGCATCCCATCGGCGCCACCGGCGCCCGAATAGTCATGACAATGGGCTATGAGCTTCAGCGCCGCGGCGGCGGATACGGTGTCTGCGGCATCTGCTCCGGACACGCCCAGGGCGATGCGATGCTTATCAGGGCGGATTAATCCATACGGCGGGGTTCATCTTCCATCACGTTGCCAAAACAATACCTGCTGATGACGCCCCAAAAAGGAATACCATATGATCGACTACATTAAACGGCACGAACGCTATGTCACGCATTTGCTGGAATCGAATCCGGAACAGAAAGTGCCAGATGAGCTTCTGGCTTATCATGACAAACAAATTTCTTGGCTACAGCATGAAAGGCTGGCCCATCTGATTACCATGATGTTTGTCTGCCTCTTCTTTTTTCTGTCCTTCGGCTTTACCATGATTTATTTCATTCTTCCCTGCATTCTGCTCTCAGCGTTGCTGCTGATTCTGACGTTTGCCTACCTTCTTCACTATTACCGGATCGAAAACAGTGTACAGCGATGGTATTCATTATCCAACCGGATCAGAAGAAACTATTTGGAAACAAATGATTGATAACTTCATTAATAATTTGTCCTTTTACTTACAGGGTTCGGTAATCCTTGCTTTTGCGGCAGCTTACCTGGGCGGCCTGGTGATCAGTTTTACCCCCTGTACCTATCCGCTGATACCCGTAACGGTTGGATTTATCGGCGCGCAGGGGGCATCGTCAAAACTGCGAAGCTTTCTGCTATCTCTTTTCTATGTTCTGGGGCTGGCGGCAACGTATGCCGGATTGGGGGCGGCGGCGGCCTTGTCGGGAAAACTCTTCGGACAGATGCAGACGACCCCGCTGGTCTATATCATCATGGCAAATATCTGCCTGATCATGGGACTGTCCATGCTGGATGTTTTCAGAATTTCCATCCCGATCCCTCAAAAAATAATGAATTATTCCGGCGGCGGTAAAAAAGGATTTCTTACCAGTTTCCTGCTGGGAGCGGCTTCCGGTTTTGTGATCGGACCCTGCACCGCTCCTGTTTTAGGGGTTTTACTGGGTTATGTAGCATTAAAAACCAATATCATCCTGGGAATCGGTCTGTTGTTTGCTTTCGCCTGCGGCATGGGAACGCTATTAATTCTTGTCGGAACATTTGCCGGATTTATTTCGGCTCTTCCGCGATCGGGAAGCTGGATGATCATTATCACGAAGGTTTTTGGAATTATTTTGATTGGCGCTGCCCAATATTTCCTGTATACTGCGGGCAGGTTGTCGTTTTAGTAAAGAGGTATTATGCAAAAATCAGTTAATATTATCGCAGCCTTGCTGCTTATAACGTTCTTTTCTCACGTGTCCCCCGCCTGGGGGCAGTATCTTCCCAACGCACCATTCAAACCGCAATATCCTAAAGCACCGGATTTTACACTTAAGGATGTGCAGGGCAAAATGTTCCGTATGACCGCGCAACGAGGCAAGCCCGTGCTGCTTTTTTTCGGGACAACCTGGTGCCCCGCTTGCCGCGCCGAAGTGCCAAAATACAAAAAAGTACATGAAACTTATGTCCCGCGCGGCTTGGAAGTAATTTATATCAACATCATGGAGCCTGCAAAAAAAGTCGCGCGATTTGCCCAGTCCCAATCTCTTCCCTACCGGACACTATTAGATGAAAACGGCAGCGTAGGCAACGCCTACAATGTCATTGGCGTACCCATGATCGTTTTGGTAGACAAAAACGGCAATGTGATAAAAGTCGGACACAGCTCCTCGGAGATGCCGTTGGACAGCGTGTTATCGAACAGGTAAAATGCCGTTCCATGCCCTTTCCGGCGTTAAAGGCAACAGGATTATTCCAAAAAATCCTTTTTTGCAGACTATAACAATGACTTAAGGATGGCTTCATGGCACAAGATAACTGGCTTGCCAACTTGACAAAGTCCGAAACAGACCGCTGGCTAGGGGGTGTTTGCGGCGGCCTGGGAGAGCATACGCCGGTTCCTTCCTGGGTATGGCGTTTACTGTTTACCCTGCTGGTTGTTTGTTTCGGAACAGGAGTGCTTATTTATATTCTGCTTTGGATTTTTGTTCCGCGCAAAACGCCGGCCGGCTCTTCCGGAAAGGGATAAAAGACCGGCGCATTCCCGCAAGAAGGCATTTTTTTATTGAAGATTAAAATTGAAAATCTGGCGCTCGTTCACCTCCGGCCTGAAAAAACACAATATGAATATCCTTTGCTTTTTATTCATGGCGCTAGTGGAACCAGTCAATACTGGAAAAATTATCTTCCGTATTTTGCGGTTCATGGCTGGAACGTTTTCGCTATAAATCTGCGAGGCCATTTTCCGTCTGATCGTGAAGAAGCGTTGGCGCAGGTGACAGTGGAAGATTACCTCAACGATGTAGAGAAAGTCATCCGGCGACTGAACATTCATCATTGCGCATTGATTGGACACAGTCTGGGAGGATTGCTCGCCCAAAAAACGGCGGAAAACATTGATTCCATCAGGGCGTTAATCACGATAGCCAGCGCGCCTCCATTTGGCGTTGTTCCAGAGATTAACAATGAACTGCCTTATTGCGGTGTCATCATCGAAACCATGTGGGGCATGATGAACATGAAACCGATTAAACCGACTTTTATGATGGCGGAAAAAACCGTGCTCAACAACATTGCTCCGAACGAACGGAAAGCGGTTTTTGACATGTTCGTTGCTGAATCCCTGGTAGTCGGCTACCAAGTGGCACAGGGCTACCCTGTCTATGCATCACGTATAAGGTGTCCCAAACTGGTTATCGGTTGCTCGCAAGACATGATCGCTCCGGCTTCCATGCAGAAGGGCCTGGCTGATTTATTGCGGGCGGACTATCTTGAATATCAGCAATTCGCCCATCTGCCCATGCTGGAAGCAGACTGGAAGAAGTCAGCCGAAGACATTCGGGACTGGCTTAGAAATAAGGTAAACGGATAAAGGCTGGAAGCTGAATACTGAAAGCCATAAGCAAGGAACCATTAAAAAGGAAAGGGCAGGAAATGAAGTTTCGAGACGATATTTATGTTTACGAGTGGGCAAACTATTTTGACAACAACTGCAACAGCTATTACATCGGCGGCGGCGTACAAGCGCTCATCGATCCAGGGCTAACACGTTATCTGCCAGATTTACTTAATCAAATGGCAAATGACGGCATCAAGAAAAAAAATATCAAATACGTCATCAACACCCATTCGCACCCTGATCACTTTCAGGGTTCCGAGCTTTTTGATCCGGAAAAGGTAAAGATCGCCCTGCACCGCAAGGAAATGGATTTTCTCAAAGGCACGGGGGGAGAGCTCTATGGCCTTTTTGGTATAACTGTGCCACAAATGCAGATTAATCTGCAATTGGAAGATGGCAGGCTGGAATTGGGCGATCAGATTTTTAAAGTTATTTCCATTCCCGGCCACACTCCTGGGTCCATCGGCCTTTACTGGCCGGCAAAAAAAGCTCTGTTCTGCGGCGACGTCGTGTTTCAGCAAAATGTCGGCCGCACGGATTTTCCCGGCGGCAACGGATCGTTGTTAAAAAAGAGTATTGTCGCGCTGTCTGATCTGGATATCGAATTACTCTTCCCCGGTCACATGGGCGTTATTGAAGGCCATGACAAGGTTCAGGACAATTTCAACATCATTATTCAAAATATTTTCCCCTATATTTAAGATTAGGATAAAACGAGAAGGAGCAGCTTCAGATGGCCAATGAAGGAAATAAAGTGATTTACTCCATGATCGGAGTCAGCAAGGTTTACGACAAAAAACCTGTACTCAAAGACATCTATTTGTCTTATTTCTACGGCGCAAAAATCGGCGTGATCGGTCTGAACGGATCGGGCAAAAGCTCCCTTCTGAAAATTCTGGCCGGTGTTGATGATGAATTCCTCGGCAAAACCATCCTTTCTCCGGGCTACACGGTAGGCTACCTAGAGCAGGAACCTCACCTGGACGAGACAAAAACAGTTCGCCAGATCGTGGAGCAAGGTGTGCAATCCACCATGAATGTGATCAACGAATACAACGCCGTCAATGAAAAATTCGCCGAGGAAATGTCGGATGACGAAATGACCAGACTCTGCGACCGGCAGGCAGAACTTCAGGAAAGAATGGATGCCCTTGACGCTTGGGATATGGACTCGCGTCTGGAAATGGCCATGGACGCCCTGCGCTGCCCGCCCGGCAACACCCCAGTCAAAGTGCTTTCGGGTGGTGAAAAACGTCGCGTCGCCATGTGCCGTCTACTTTTACAAAAACCCGACATCCTGCTGCTGGATGAACCGACCAACCATCTGGACGCGGAATCCGTCGCCTGGCTGGAGCATCATCTGCAAAAATATGAAGGCACCATCATTGCCGTTACCCACGACCGCTATTTCCTGGACAATGTCGCCGGCTGGATTCTGGAACTCGACCGCGGCCAGGGCATTCCCTGGCAGGGCAATTATTCCTCCTGGCTGGAACAAAAGCAAAACCGCCTGAAGAATGAAGAAAAATCGGAAGGCGCCAGAATCAAAACGCTGGAACGCGAACTGGAATGGATTCGCATGTCGCCCAAGGGACGGCATGCCAAATCCAAGGCACGCATTAAAGCATATGAAGAATTGCTGGATAAGAATCTGGAAAAAGAATCCGGCACACGCGAAATTTTTATCGCTCCCGGTCCCCGCCTGGGCGATCTCGTGATCGAAGCACAAAACGTCAACAAGGCATTTGGTGAAAAACTGCTGGTCGATGGCATAACCTTTTCACTGCCGCCGGGCGGCATCGTCGGCGTCATCGGTCCCAACGGCGCGGGCAAAACCACCCTTTTCCGCATGATCACCGGACAGGAAAAACCGGATTCCGGAACGATCCGCCTTGGAGACACCGTGAAATTGGCCTACGTGGACCAGAGCCGCGAAACGCTGGAACCGGACAAAAACATCTGGGAAATGATATCGGACGGACAGGACATTATTCCCATCGGAACCAGACAAATCAATTCCCGGGCCTATGTCTCGCGATTCAACTTTTCCGGAACGGACCAGCAGAAAAAAGTGGGAACGCTTTCCGGCGGAGAACGCAACCGCGTTCATCTGGCGCGCATGCTTAAGGAAGGCGCCAACGTTTTGCTGCTGGATGAACCCACCAACGATCTGGATGTGAACACCCTGCGCGCGCTGGAAGATTCATTGGAGAGCTTTGCCGGTTGCGTTGTTGTCATCAGCCACGACCGCTGGTTTCTGGATCGTATCTGCACACACATCCTCGCTTTTGAAGGCGACAGCAAGGTGCTTTTCTTTGACGGCAACTATTCCGAATACGAGGAAGACCGTAAAAGCAGACTGGGCGCCGCAGCCAGCCAGCCGCACCGGATTAAATACCGGCAACTGACAAGAAGGTAAAAACGCTAAGGTATCTTAATTTTCCTGTTTTCCGGATTTGCATGCCGCCTGTAAAAGATGGCGATGTTGCCGATAAGACCGACTAGTTCGCTTCGGGTGGCCTCAGCAATTTCCCGGGATATTTCTTTTTTGGCTTCCTTGAATTCACCGAATTTTACCTTAATCAGTTCGTGGTCATTCAAAGCAAGATCAACGGAACCGAGCAACTGCTCTGTTACGCCCCTGGCGCCAATAATCACCAACGGTTTTAAATGATGCGCTTGCGAACGCAGATATTTTCTCTGCGTACCTTTCAGGGAATCCATGATTCTTTTCCTTCTTAACTGAAAACAATTTTTCTCACTGCGCCATCCAACATCGCCAATACACCAGACAGCAATTTAACGCGATGCACCCTGCCCGGCAGACGGAGTCTGCTAATTTTTCAAAGCGATAAACAGGGCGACAACAGCCACAAAGGAGAGAATCAAAGGGTGTTGCACGGCATCGAGGCTTTCCATCTGTTCCGGGCCAAGACATGACGCAGCCTGATATCCCAGATAAACTATGATACCTAAGTTGAGCAGTACTCCTATTATTTTCAGCATATGATTCTCCTCTTTTGACGGGCAACCGGACATTGATATTTTTCGGTTGCCTTCATCGAAACAAAACTGAATAAAAAGCGCTGGCCAATAATATGCGGCATCATAAGAAACGCTGTTTTGTTTGTCAATGAAATAACTTTAATTTTACCTTATTATTTTTCTATGGCTGGTATCTTACAGTTTTCTCAGATAGAATCCCAGTTCCGGATCAAAACCGCCGGCCTCTTCGACAAAACGGCAGCCGACATATTTTTTATCCACGGAGCGAACCAGCGCCTTTTTTTTAATAAGAGTTTGCCTTGCGTCATCCAAATGAAATTCAATTCTCATTTCATCTTCAGTCTGAAACGGGTTGGCTTTCATGGTTTCGAAGCCGCATCCGTGCAGAGAAATGTTTTTCACAACCATTTTCCCCCAGGCGCCAGAATTTGACGCATGAAAATACATGCCGTCAATTCTCGCCATCTTGCGGATCACCCTTCGAAATTCAATTATCACATCATGGGCTTGGCCGCACTGGCAAACAATTTTTACCGGCCCGCCGGCGCCTTTGTAGGGTTCAGCATATTCTTTCTTGATTTTATTGCATTTCGGACAGGAAAACAGGACAAAACCCTTGGCATCGACAAAAACCTTGGTCACTGTACCTGTCACACCGGCGCTGTCCGGACGGGCAAAACGTTCCGCTTCTTCTCCGCTGACCTCCTCTTCCTCCCAGGATTCGTGAGAATGGAGAATTTTCCAGCCGTCCGTTTCTCTTTTCCAGATCATGCTGAAAATGTGCCGGAAAGCAATGTCCTGTCCGGAAGTCACGCGCATTTTCGTCTTTTCTTCACTGGTCAGAAGAGCCAGATCCGAAGCCAGCGCCTTCACTTTCACAACGGATGGATTCAGGGACTGACTTTCTCTTGCCGCAAAAGAGCCGGAAACGGCGCTTATCCAATCAGACCGCTCGCCGTAACAATCGGCTCCGGCAATGGCTGACAAGAAATGATCCTGGCTGTAAAACTCCGACCAGGCACTGACATCCCTTTGATTGATGGCCGAAACCAGTTGAGCAAACCGCCCGGCCACTTCTTTTTCAATCCCTTTCCTGTCCATTCCCCTTACCGCCGGAAAATTTCCCATCAATACAAAATCTCAATATTAATAGATTTTTCACAAAATCTCCGCATGATAGCTTTGCAATGACTTCGCCCGGCCATGTCCCAGCCGGAAGGCGGCAATGCCCTTGACCGCCGCCACTGCGGCGGCCACGGTTGTAATATACGGAATCTTGTATTTAATGGCTGCCTTGCGGATGTAGGAATCATCATATTTGCTGAGCCGGCCTGCCGGGGTGTTGATCACCAGTTGAATATCGCCGTTTTTAATGGCGTCCACAATATTGGGCCGTCCTTCATGCATCTTTAAAATCCGTTCTGATTGAATACCATGATCGGCAAAAAATTTATAGGTCCCTGCCGAGGCGATGATCTTAAACCCGATGCCGGCAAAAGCGCGGGCAACTTCCAGGATGCCGCCTTTGTCTTTTTCTTCAACCGTAATGAGCACCGCTCCTTCCGAAGGCAGGCTCTGCCCGGTGGCTTCCTGAGATTTGTAGTAGGCAAGACCGAAAGAATCCGCCAGCCCCAGTACTTCACCAGTGGATCGCATTTCCGGCCCCAGGATCGGATCAACCTCCTGATACATATTAAACGGGAAAACGGCTTCTTTAACGCCATAATGGCGGAAGGCTTTGTTTCTGAGATTCAAGTCCTTGAGCTTTTTCCCGAGCATGACCTGAGTGGCCAGCCTGGCCATGGAGATGTTACAAACCTTGGAGACCAGCGGCACAGTGCGCGAAGCGCGCGGATTGGCCTCCAAGATATAAACGACATCGCCCGCGATGGCGTACTGAATATTCATCAGGCCAACCACGCCGAATTCCACGGCGATCTTCTTCGTATAATCATTGATCGTTTCAATATGACGCGCCGGAATGCTGATGGGTGGAATCACGCAGGCGGAATCGCCGGAATGGACACCGGCCAGTTCAATATGCTCCATGACCGCCGGAACAAAAGCGTCCGCGCCGTCAGAGATCGCGTCCGCTTCGGCTTCAATGGCATTTTCCAGGAATTTGTCGATTAAGATTGGCCGATCCGGCGTCACATCAACGGCGTTCAGAACATAGCGGCGAAGCATCTCCTCGTCATGGACAACCTCCATCCCCCGGCCGCCCAGAACGTAAGACGGACGCACCATCAGCGGATACCCTATTTCACCCGCCACCTTGATCGCCTCTTCCAGGTTGCTGGCCATGCCAGACTTGGGCATGGGAATGCCCAGTTTGTCCATCATCGCCCTAAAGCGGTCGCGGTCTTCCGCCAGATCAATGGTTTCCGGCGACGTGCCAATGATTTTCACGCCGGCTTTCGCCAGATCCGCCGCGATGTTGAGCGGCGTCTGTCCGCCGAACTGCACAATCACGCCTTCAGGCTTTTCTTTTTCATAGATGCTCAAAACATCTTCCATGGTCAGCGGTTCGAAATAAAGCTTGTTGGAAGTGTCGTAGTCTGTGGAAACGGTTTCCGGATTGCAGTTCACCATGATGGATTCGATGCCTTCATCGCGCAGCGCAAAAGCCGCGTGGACGCAGCAATAGTCAAACTCGATCCCCTGACCAATGCGGTTGGGACCACCGCCCAGCACCATGATCTTCCTGTTTTTGCTCACTCCGACCTTGTCGGACGCATTGTAGGTGGAATAATAGTAGGCGGAATTTTCCACGCCGCTCACCGGCACTGCGTCCCATACCTCGGTCACACCCGCCGCAACGCGCTGGCGGCGGATTTCTTCTTCCGGCTTGTTCAGAATCTGCGCCAGATAGCGGTCGGCGAATCCATCCTTTTTCGCTTGGATCAGAAGCGCATCCGGCAGCGCTTTTCCCTTGCAGGCCAGTATTTTCTCCTCCAGTTCCACCAGTTCCTTCATCTGCTCGATAAACCATTTTTTGATGTAGGTTTTGGCATGCAGGGCATCCACCGTTGCGCCTTTACGCAAGGCTTCATACATAATGAACTGCCGCTCACTGGATGGTTCGGAAAGCATCTCCATTAAGTCCGCAAGTGGCCTGGCATTAAAATTCTTTGCAAATCCAAGACCATAGCGTTTTTTCTCCAGCGAACGGATGGCTTTTTGCAGCGCTTCCTTGTAATTTTTGCCGATACTCATGACCTCGCCGACGGCGCGCATCTGCGTGCCCAGCTTGTCCACCGCGCCGGGAAATTTCTCAAAATCCCAGCGGGCAAATTTGACAACGACATAATCTCCCGAAGGCGTGTATTTTTCCAGCGACCCGTCGCGCCAGTAGGGAATTTCCTCCATCGTGACACCCGCGGCCAGAATGGAAGAAATGAGCGCAATGGGAAAACCGGTTGCCTTGGAAGCAAGAGCTGAAGAGCGTGATGTACGCGGATTGATTTCGATCACCACGACACGGTCCGTTTTCGGATCATGCGCAAATTGGACGTTTGTGCCCCCGATGACCTGAATGGCTTCGACAATGTCATAGGAATACTTCTGGAGGCGCTTCTGAAGGTCTTCGGAAATGGTCAGCATCGGCGCTGTGCAGTAAGAGTCTCCGGTATGGACGCCCATCGGATCGACATTTTCAATAAAGCAAACCGTAATCATATTGTTATTGGCGTCCCGGACAACTTCCAGCTCCAGCTCTTCCCAGCCGATGACGGACTCTTCAATCAAAATCTGACCGATCAGACTGGCCGAAATCCCCCGGCTGGCGATCAGCCTCAATTCTTCAAGATTATAAACAATGCCTCCGCCTGTTCCACCCATCGTATAAGCAGGACGGATCACCACCGGATATCCCATTTCAGCCGCGATTTTTTCCGCTTCTTCAACAGAGGTCGCCGGTTCGCTTCTGGGCATGTCAATACCCAGCTTTTTCATGGCTTCCTTAAAAGCAATCCGGTCTTCCCCCCGTTCAATGGCATCCACCTGTACACCAATCACTTTGACCTTGTGTTTTTGCAGGACACCCAGCTTGTATAATTCCGATGTCAGGTTCAGGCCGGTCTGTCCGCCCAAGTTGGGCAAAATGGCGTCCGGTTTTTCATTTTCAATGATTTCCGTAATCGCCTGGGCGTTGAGCGGTTCGATGTAGGTGACATCGGCCATCCCCGGATCGGTCATAATCGTGGCCGGATTGGAATTGACCAGCACGATCTGGTAGCCGAGTTTGCGTAGCGCTTTGCACGCCTGCGTTCCGGAATAATCAAATTCGCAGGCCTGGCCGATGACAATCGGGCCGGAACCGATAATCAACACTTTTTTGATATCGTCACGTTTGGGCATAGGATCCTTTCATTTTTCCTGAGATTTATTTTTCTGTTTTTTTATATTCAGCGTCCACCTCAATGGCTATGCCGCCGCGCACGGCAAATTGGGCGCTGACCTTGCACCAGCGGGGCCGAAGGGAGGCGACCAGGTCATCCAGAATGACATTGGTGACATGTTCGTGAAAAACACCTTCGTTGCGGAAAGACCATAAATATAATTTCAGGGATTTCGACTCGACAATTTTCTTGTCGGGAATATACCGAATTTGGATTTTGGCGAAATCCGGCTGGCCGGTCACGGGGCAGACGCAGGTAAATTCTTCCGTGGACAGGGTGACGGTGTAATCTCGTTTTGCATGATTGGGAAATGTTTCGAGTTTGCGGACCGGTTGGCTTCCTTTGCCTAAGATAGTCAACCCGTCAAGATCATTTGTTTTTGTGACTTTTACCATGCAGTTCCCCTGAACCTTGAGAATGCATTTATTTATCGAAATTTATTATTTAATTCAAGCATATTCGTCAGAGGGAAAAAATATTCGCCATCCGGCCGGTTTTTATGATAAATTCGCAGGCAAATTGAGAAAGGGGATAAAACATGACAGAAAATAAGCCATCCATAACTGAAACTACCTGGAAATGCAGTCATTGCGGCAACACCCTTGTTCAAAACACACCGCCGCGGATTTGCCCCGTCTGCAAGCAGAAATGTGAGTTTTTGAATGCAACCTGCTACCAGCCCGATTGCGGATTTACGGGGATGGATAAAAGGATCAAATGAAGCATTAACAGGAGCAATCGCAAGGAGGAGAAAATGAAAATGTATTCCGTTAAAATGCGCCAGACATGGAGCATGAAAAAAATAAATCTTCTGATGCTTGTTCTTTTCACTTTGTTCACTGCCGGCTGTCTTTTCGGATGCGGCTCCTCCGGAGGCGGCTCAAACGCTCCGGGCATCGTTATTGCGCCGCCGCAGCAAGTCATCGCCGATCCCGGCAAAGCAAGGGTGACGCTAAGCTGGACGCCTGTGACAAATGCATCTTCTTACAATATCTACTACTCAACCAAGGCCGGAGTCACCAAAAAAACCTTCGAGACGGCGATTCGGGATATCCATGACGGCCATATTGAAAGAAACCTCCAAAATGGCGTCAAATACTATTTTGTTGTGGCGTCCGTCGGCCCATCGGGAACGGAAAGCGATATTTCCAAAGAGGTTTTTGCGACCCCTTCAGCAACACCGCCGCCGGTTTCGCCTACTAACGTTACCGCGGCAACCACCGGTCCGGGCGTCATTCAACTGACTTGGAGCGCGTCGGCCGAAGCGACTTCCTATACAATCTATTACGACACTATTCCCAATATCTCAGCAGCCAAAGCGGCCTTTTCCTGGCCAAACGCCGTAAGCCCTCAAAACATCAACGGTCTTACCAACAACACCACCTACTATTTTGTTGTCACGGCCCAAAACGCCAACGGTGAGAGCGTGGCATCCTTTGAAGTCAGCTGCGCTCCGCAGAACAGCCCTCCTCCGGTAACTCCAGCCAATGTCCGGGCGGCGGAAAATGATGGCCGCGTTCATCTATCGTGGAATTCCGTGGCCGGGGCAACCGCCTATCATATTTATTACGCAAAAGAGATATATGTTTCAAAGACTTACGGAACAAAAGTCACATATGCGCCGCCCGCACCGCAACCGGCAACGGTGGCAACCGACGTGGCCTCCCTGACCAACAAAACTGCCTATTTCTTTGTCGTGACGGCGGTCAATGGCAACGGTGAGAGCGCCGAATCGTCCGTGGTTTCCGCCACACCTATCGCCGGTTCCGCGCCGGTGAACGAAATGATAAAGATCTCCGCCGGATCTTTTCAAATGGGAGACAATCTTGACGGCGTTTCCTATGCTTTGCCGGTTCATACCATCACCATCAGCGAATTTTACATTGACCGGTACGAGACCATGCACAATCTCTGGAAAGAAGTTTATGATTGGGCGGTTGATCCGGCCCGGGGCGCCAATGTCTATACATTTGACAGTCAGGGAAGAAACGGGTCTCATGACATGGGTACCAACATGCCCGTTTCCATGGTCAGCTGGTATGATGCAGTCAAATGGTTGAATGCGCGCTCTGAAAAAGAAGGAAAAACACCTGTTTACTACACGAACGCCGCACAGACCACCATCTATCGGACCGGACAAACCGATGTCGCGGACAATATGGTCAAGTGGAACGCCAATGGCTACCGGCTGCCCACCGAGGCGGAGTGGGAAAAAGCCGCCCGCGGCGGGGTTAATGGTTTGCGCTATCCATGGGGCAACGATTTAAGCGCGGACAAAGCAAACTATAACATGGGCCGGGCGGTTTCCGCCGGTCTTTATCCGCCAAACAACTACGGCCTTTATGATATGGCCGGCAATGTTTTTGAGTGGACATGGGACTGGGGCAACGAAGAAGACAATGCTTACGCAAACTGGGCGGCATGGGGAACAACCGATCCGCGCGGTCCGGCTTTATCGGCCAAAAACACCCGAATAAGACGCGGCGGGGGCTACACCTACGGCAGCCGTTACCTCGCCTGTTACGAACGCATGTTCCGCGTGCCGACCTATACCGCCCCTTACTTCGGTTTCCGCTCCGTCCGCAGCGTGAACAATTAATTCGGTAATTCACCCAAAAACAAAAAGGGGAGGCCATGCCTCCCCTTTGCTTTGCTCAAAGTAATGTAAAGGCTTTAGTTTTCTTTTCTTCTCCTGTAGATCGCCACGCCCGCGCCGGCCATCAAGAATCCGCCAAAGAGCAGCATCGCCGCACCCGGATGTTTGACGCCCGCCACAACCGGCATCAGGGATATTCTGGTCATCGTTCTCAGGACGTCATGCTTGGCGATAAAATCGGCAAACGGCGGCGAAACCGTATAATAGAAAGCCACAAAGGCTTTGCCCAGGGCATTAGTCAGAAGATGTCTGTCGCGGAAGTTCCTCAGCACCATGACGTCATCAGCCATGTAACTGCCGTAGGCTGCCGTGGCGATAAAGCATCCGCCGCTGCCGCCGGCGCCTGTCGTATCGGCGCTGGCGCCCGCACCCGGCGCGCCGGGATCGACGATTTTACCATTTGCCACTCCATCCGCATCTTCCGGGCCGCCATCCGTCAGAGTCACCTCGATAGCCTTATATGGTCCTCCTTCCGGAACCAGTTTGATCGGAACACTGGCCATGCCCTTCCAGTTTCCACCGGCAATCTTAAACCAGCTCAACCCTTTCTTGATCGACCCGTCTTTATTAATAAAACTATCCGGGTTATTTGGATCCAGGGAACCTGCAGGCGGCGTAATCTTGAGAACCGCTTTACCTCCGGCGGGTTTAATGTTGTTGAGCGTGAAATTTACGGAGCCTATCGGCAGAATCACTTCTGTTGCTTTTTTCGCCTGACCAATAAGGCCTCTTTCGGCCTTGGAAATGGTGACCCCGCCGGATGATTCAAGGGTCACAAGACCTTGATTCGCCGGAGGCGAGTCGGTGTCAGGTCTTTCCGGAATCAGTTTTTGCGTGCTTTCCGTTGACGGATCCGCAAAAGACAGGCCCGTCACTACCCAGGCGGCGTTCATAACCACAGATTGGTAATCGCCGGAGCCACTGTTTTCCCATCCGCAGGGTGTAACCGGATCTGTCTGCGGCACAGGTGGTTTCGCCGTGCTGATCCGATTCCAGAAATGGTTTTTCAAATCCTGCACCCAGTTGTGCTCGCCAACCTTGTTCGCCGTGCCGACAACCGCCGTCAGGGCCTTGGCCCAGGCAAAGTTGCCGTAATAGGAATTTTCCCAGCCGTTGACAAACGTGCCATCCGAAACGGAAGCATTGTAATTGGCATTGT
>CAZBGE010000049.1:0-22059 GCA_964491435.1 uncultured Smithella sp. | reverse complement strand
ATAGCCATGATTTGTTCTCCTTTTCTAGGTTTGTTTTTGACCATTCTGGTCGGTTTTTAATTTTGCCGATGGCTTGTCGGCTATTCAATTTATTTTATTAATTTTGTTTTACCTCCCCTCAGCCTGCCACCTCCTTCTTAAGTTTTTTGTTTTTCGCATTTGTTTCTATTATCGGAATAGCCATATAAAACTTTAGGATTTTGCGTTTAATTTTAATAAATGCTATTAATACAGTCACTTAAATTAGCGGTTGCCACGGGTGCGCATGGTCATCGGGTAAGCCGCTTGTATTCCCCGGAGACAGAGGAGTCAGCCAGGGAAATGCCGGATAACGCGCAGGCGGCAAAGAGTTATTTTTGCTTATCCCCCACACCCGCTGTTTTTCTGAAAAATGAAAAATTTAATCTGTAATTATTTATTAAAATAATATATGAGTAGTGCAATTTACATAGAGTAAAAGGCGATGTCTGTACCGGATATAGACATGATCAGCCCCTGTAGCTCAGCAGGATAGAGCAACGGATTCCTAATCCGTGTGCCGCGCGTTCGACTCGCGCCAGGGGCACCATTAAAATCAATAGTTTGGGCAATATAAGCATAAGCTTTTTATTTTACACTCTGAAAATTACCACTATCTTGTCACAATTGTCTTTATGCCCATGCGGTTCAGTTTTTGACAGGCGGAAGCTATTCGGCGACACAAGAACATAACCGGTGACAAAATGTCAAATAAAAAAGGGGGTTTGGCTTTTATTCCTTACCCCTTGATTTTACTGGAGCCGATGGGCGGATTTGAACCGCCGACCTACTGATTACGAATCAGTTGCTCTACCAGCTGAGCTACATCGGCCTTTTTTCAGAGCGAGTTGTATTTATATGATGGATTTCCCCTTGTCAACATCAATCTGTGCCACCTTAAAGATTGACTTCCATTTCATTTTCCTTTAGCTTCCGCCTGTAATGATTATGAACGTGGACATTCGGACAATTCTTATGCTTGCGTTTTTTTTAGGTCTTTACGGGGGAATCAATTTTTATTTTTTCTTCCGCGCCAGAAGTGTTTTCCCTTTTCCAAGCGGAATAAGTATTGTGCTTTTGGGAATTCTGATTTTGCTTGTTCTTGCACCGATCATCGTCCGCGTACTGGAATCCTGTCATTTTGAATATGCGGCGCGCATCGCCTCCCTGATCGGTTATATCTGGATGGCTTTTGTCTTTCTGTTTTTCTTTCTGCATGTCTCGATGGAACTGATCCGGATGATTCACTGGCTTTTGCTTCCCGGCGCCGGAAATACACAGATACAGGCGGGAATTTTCTTCATTGCCGCATGCCTGGCGGCCGGACTGGTTATCCATGGCTATATTGAAGCACAGCGTATCCGTGTACAAAACCTGACCATTTCCGCTAACGAAACTCTTTTGCCGGACGGAAAACTCCGTATCGTTCAAATTTCTGATGTGCATGTGGGCATATTAAACCGTAACAGCCGCCTGACGCCGATTCTGGAAAGAGTGCGCGCGGCCAATCCGGATATTCTCGTTTCCACCGGTGATTTGCTGGACGGGGAACTGGACAATATTATGAAGGACGCGACGCGTTTTGCATCATTGCCGTCCAAATATGGAAAATTTGCGATTCTGGGCAATCACGAATATTACGCTGGCCTTGACCGGTCCATCGAGTTTACACAGGCGGCGGGTTTTACGATTTTACGCGACGACGTGGTCCGGGTGGCGGGAATAACCGTTTTGGGTTCTGACGACATCACCGGACGCCGCTTTGCGGAAACAGGAAAAAGGAAGGGCTTTAAAAAAGCGCAAAGCGCAAAGCGCGATGGTTTTGTGCTGCTTTTAAAACATCAGCCCCACATTGATCCGTCTGCGAATTTTCATTTGATGCTGTCTGGACATACCCACGGCGGCCAGCTCTACCCTTTTGGCTTGCTGGTAAAAATCTATTTTCCGCACCTTTACGGATTGATGGAAATTTCTCCGGACAAGTTTTTGTATATCAGCCGCGGCGCAGGTACTTGGGGGCCTCCCGTGCGCATCTTCGCGCCGCCGGAAATCACCGTCATTGATTTGGTCGGGAAGAAGCAGCCAGAATCTGGATAAATGAGTATAAAACATGTTTGTTGGCATTAAAAATCACAGATTAAACTTGATCTTATTTCTGGTAATTTCCCTCTGTTTTTGGGGAAACGCATGGGCCTTGGACGCTCCGTTGTATGCCCATCTTGGCGATTTCAAGCTGGAAAATGGCAGCGTACTTCACAACTGCCGGCTGGCCTACCGCACAGCGGGAGTTCTTAACGCTGAAAAATCCAATGTGATTCTGGTTTCAACCTGGCTGGCCGGAAATTCCCAAGATCTGATAAAGACCGGCTTTATCGGTCCGGGCAAGGTTTTTGACAGTTCCCGGTATTTCGTGATTGCCGCAGATGCTTTCGGCAACGGTTTTTCTTCATCTCCTTCCAATAGCGCCGAACAACCGGGAACATCATTTCCACAATTCAGCATACGCGACCTTGTGCGTGCCCAGCATATTTTGCTGACCCGGACATTGAATATTTCTCATGTGCGCGCCGTGGCTGGCATCTCGATGGGGGCGATGACGGCTTTTCAATGGATGGTCTCTTATCCCGGATTTATGGATCTCGCCATTCCCGTTTGCGGCAGTCCCTGGCTGACTTCTTATGAAATGCTTTTCTGGTCCGCGCAGATGGAAATTCTGGAAAATGTCGGCGCATGCAAGGGAAACAAAGCGGCAATGAAGGTTTTGACGCCTCTTTTTGTCATGCTGGCCTGGTCGCCCGACTACCGGGCGGCCAAAACAAGCCTGAATGACTTTCCCTCCTTTCTGGCGGCGGAACAGGAGAAATTTTCACAATATGACGCGGTCAACTGGTCCCGGCAGATTACAGCTATTAAGAATCATAATATTTTGAAAGATTTTGAAGGCTCAGGACAAAAAACAGCGGCGGCCGTGCGCGCTAAAAGTCTGGTGATTACTTCCGGCCAGGACTCGATTATCCGCAATGAAGAAACAAAGTCTTTTGCACGTCTCATCGCAGCGAAATCAGCCGAACTCAACGGCGCCTGCGGACATTTTTCCTTCCTCTGCGATCAGGAAAATCTGAAGTATTTCGTACATGCCTTCTTGTCCGAAAATTGAGATGCCTGACTCAACCGGGACCGGAGAATACAGCAGAAAAAAAAACGCGGCCTGCCCGAAAGCAGCGCCGCGCGTCTACATTGAAGAAATTTATCCCTGAAGGGAGTTCACTTTCCTGGTCAGGCGTGAAATTTTTCGGGAAGCATTTTTCTTGTGAATCAGGCCTTTTGCGCCAGCCTTGGCCAGAGCCGGAACGGTTGCTTTCAGAGCTTCGGCTGCATTTTCCTTGCTTTTGCTTTCAACGGCCTTCAAAACCGTCTTAACTTTGGTCTTGATCGCCGATTTGGCTGCAACATTTCGTTCCTGGCGCGCGTTGCTTTGACGATTACGTTTTTCTGCTGATTTATGATTTGCCAAAAGTATCTCCTCCTGAACTTCTTTTTTGTTTAAGGCAGAGCTGTTTAACGCAATTATTTCAGGCTGTCAAGCGTAATTTAGATTTCCATTGCCAGACCTGCAAATCTGTCTTCACCCTTTAGTGACCGCCTCTTTAATTTGCCTTTTTTGCAGGCAAGTCCTTACCCGATATAAAGTATGTATGCTCTTCTATGGATATAAATCCATCTCGATCTTTGTCAATTTCTTTAAATCTCTTGGACATCGCCGCCGTGAATTCCTCCGTCGTAATTTTTCCGTCGTGATTCGAATCTATATCAAAAAGGTTCGCCGACCAGTAAGCAACACATTCATCATCGGAGATTTTACCGTCTTTATTGGCATCCGGTTTTTTCTTTGATTTCGCCTTAATCTTCTTGGGCACAAGCGCTTTCGGGCCGCACCAGTAAGCAATATATTCCTTTGCAACCAGTACACCGTCCTTGTCCTCATCCATGTTGCCGAAAAACTCATTGGTCGCAGCGGTAAATTCAGCCGCCGTCAGCTTACCGTTCTTGTCTTTATCGATGTCCTTGAAACGTCCCTGCCAAAACGCCGCATGCTCCGTGGCGGTAATCACCGTATCGCCATTCGCATCCATGACGGAATTGACCGATCGCACCATCATTGGCGTTTTAGATTCCGCCATGGCCGCGCCCGAAAACAATGCAAGCATCATTAAAATCACAAATACAACAAATCCTCTTTTCATAAAAATTCTCCTTTCCACTCCATATTTTTTTAATGGGTTTCACCATTCACAATATTGATCAATTTGTCAATATCCGAGTTTCTCGTTCAAAATATGTTACAAAAAAAGACCAGGGCAAAGGCAGACATTATGCCAGAAAACTGCTGAACTCTGACTTAACCTGTGGTAAAATTCAAGCATGTAAATTAGATTGACCTGAATAAGCAGTTGCTGGAAGCGGCCGGATTCACTATCGTTACTAAAACGGATACCAGTACCGGGAAGGCATTTTTGCCGAAACCGTTCATGTCGTACCGGGAAACCACAAAGAAAGGCGGTGAGCATCATGACGGAAATAGCCAAATGGCGTTTGCAGCAAAAAACGGTATCGGCCGAAGAGGCCGTGCGTATTGTCAAATCCGGAGATCTGGTTCATTATGGAGAATTCGCCCTGTTCCCGACGTTATTGGATAGGGCGCTGGCCAGGCGCATGGAAGAGCTGTACGATGTTGAACTGCGCAGCACCTGCTATACCCAGATGCCCGAAGGGGTTAAAAACGATCCGGACCGGAAGCACTTCATCATGGGGGATTATCACTTCGGCGGCATATCCCGTCAACTTTTCAAGGATAACCTGGTCAACTACGTCCCCATGCTCTACCATCAGATGCCCCGCATTATCCGGAAGTACATCGATATCGACGTTGCCTTCCTGACGGCGGCGCCGATGGATAACCGGGGGTTCTTCAATTTCGGCCTGTCGAATTCCCTGACCTCGGCAGTCATCAGCAAAGCCCGTAAAGTCATCATTGAGGTCAATGAAAATGTTCCCGTCTGTCTGGGCGGCAACCAGGAGATGATCCACGTCAGCAGGGTTGATTACATCGTCCATGGCGAACACGGCCCCTTGATCCAGCTCAAGCAGGAAGAGGTCCGTGATGTCGATCGGGCCATTGCCGCGCGCGTTCTCGCGGAAATAGAGAATGAATCGTGTCTGCAGCTCGGGATCGGCGCCCTGCCCAATACGGTCGGCGCCCTGATCGCGGAAAGCGGTTTGAAGGATCTGGGGGTTCACACGGAAATGCTGACAGACGCCTGCGTCGATCTGTATGAAGAGGGCCGGATCACCGGGGCTAAAAAACAAATCGATACGCACAAGATGACTTACACCTTTGCCATGGGAACGCAAAAGCTGTATGATTTTCTGCACAACAACACCATGTGCGCTTCCTATCCCACTAACTGGACCAACAACCCGCAAATGATTGCCGCCAACAGCAGGGTGGTCGCCATTAATAACGCCATGGAGATTGATCTGTTTTCACAGGTCGCTTCAGAATCCGTTGGCACGCGCCAGATATCAGGCACCGGCGGACAGGCGGATTTCATCACCGGAGCATTCAACTCCCACGGCGGAAAAGGTCTGATCTGCCTTTCCTCAACCTTCACCGCCCCCGATGGCACGATCCATTCCCGGATTCGTCCGACCCTTTCACCGGGTACGATCGTTACGTTACCGCGCACCGTCGTATCCTATGTCATCACGGAATACGGAACCGTCCAACTGAAAGGAAAGTCGACCTGGCAGCGTGCCGAGGCCCTGATCAACATTGCCCATCCCTCTTTTCGTGAAGAATTAATCAAGGCGGCACAGGAGATGAAAATATGGCGGCGTTCGAACCGGTTGTGCACGTAGAGATATCCGGAGATAATCCGTGAAATTTAGAGGCGTTTTTAATGGTTCATTTAATTGATATTGATAAGAACTTCCCGTCCCAGATAGCGCATGCGCTCCTGGGAGAATGACCGTATCAAGAGCCGGCTTTTCCGTCGCCTCCTGATCTTTGGGAAATATGCGTGTGCCGCTTCACCCTTTTGATTCCTTATCCTTTCGCAGCGGAAGCGAAAAACAAAACAAACTTCCCGGGTCCGGCCCGCTTTCGGCCCAGATGTTGCCTCCCATCAGTTCCACGAGCCGCTTGCATATGGACAACCCCAGCCCGGTGCCTTCATATTTACGGGTCATGCCCGTATCAATCTGACTAAAAGGCCTGAACAGCCGTTCCCGGTCTTCGGGTTTGATGCCGATGCCCGTGTCCGATACACAGATCATGCACTTTCCGTTATCGACCGAACAGGAAACATGAATCGCGCCTTTCTCGGTGAACTTGATGGCGTTACTGAGCAAATTCAGCAGCACCTGCTCCACCCGACGGACATCGCTTACCATGACGCCGACATCGCCGGCGATGTCGGCGGTAAGTTCCAGCCCCTGTTTTTCAGCCAGGGGGCGCACGCTTTGGACAACCTTTTTCACCGATGCCGCCATATCGAAAGGTTCGGCGGCAACTTTTAATTGTCCCGCCTCGATTTTGGAAATATCCAAGACATCACTAATCAAAGATAACAGGTGGTTGGCGCTGTTTTTCACCATGGAAAGCTGCTTGGTCTGTTCGGCGTTGATGGGGCCGCTCAGCTCCTGCAAAAGAACGCCGGTAAAACCGATAATCGAGTTGAGGGGTGTGCGCAGTTCATGGGACATGGTAGCCAGAAATGCCGATTTGATCCGGTCTGCCGCTTCCGCCCGCTCCTTGGCCTGGCGAAGCTCTTCAACGGTCCTGCGCAATTCAATTTCCAGGTTTTTTCGCGCGGTCAGATCCGTGTGCGTGCCGATCGCGCGGGCCGGAAGTCCTTTCTCGTCATATGACACCACTTTGCCGCGGCTGACAATCCATTTGTAAGAACCGTCCTTGCATCGCATACGGAATTCAACTTCGTAGGCGCCTTCACTTTCCATCCGTTTTCTGATGTTTGCCAGAATCAGGTCCCTGTCATCCGGGTGCATCTGACGGTAAAAGTTATCTTTCATATCCGGTCCGAGTTCGCCGGGTTCATAGCCCAGCATTCGGAAATAAGCTGGATTGAGGTACGTTTCGTCGGTCTGGATATTCCAGTCCCAGAGACCATCTCTGGAGGCTTCCATCGCATAGCCGTATCGTTCCTCACTGGTTTTCAATTTCTTCAGGGCTTCATCCAGCTCGGCTGTCCGCGTTTTTACCAGCTCTTCCAGCTGGTCCCGGCGCATTTTCAGTTTGTCGAACATTTGCCCGGCTTGCTCAAATTCGGATAGACTGCCCGGAGACGATGGTTCAACAGATTCGGGTTGGTCCATTTCAGAACTCTCCTTGCCGCCGGGTTGGGTAAAATACTATCCATCCGGCTGCGGATATTGTTTTGTCCACGACCCGCCGACCAAGCTCAGGAGGCGATCATGGATGGTGTGGGATCTTTAATTTCATCGGTTTTTTCTTAAAATGGCGCTTCAGGCCACGAAAAAACTTTCCGCGCCTGCTTAACTGAAGGTAGGCGGGAAGCCCCGCGTTTTCGGCGATGTCTCTCAGGCGTTCGGCAACATCCTTTCTTCCTTCCAGCCACAGCGCCACGGGTTTCATTGATAAGAACTTTCTTTTGTGAGTTGGAGTATATTAAGCGTGATCCGGTGTGTCAAGAAAATTTTGGAATCCAACGCTCTCTTCTGGTGGCAGGACGGAAGTGTCAATGCTTACAGGAAAAAGACAGCAAACACATCTGTACAAAACCGGCACGTAAAACAATCATGTCTTGCCTTGAAGTATTTTTCAGAAGTTAATCCCTTTTTGAATTTCCTTTTCCTTTTTCTGTTTCTTTTTATTCTGATTTGCATTATAATAAATTAACCGGGTATCAAAAAAAAACACCTTAAGGAGGCAGGTATGAGTTCGGTGAAAGACATTCTCAAAGGCAAGGATCACAAAATTCACTTCATCTCACCAAAGGCAACGGTATATGAAGCTCTGGAGAAGATGAGCGAAAATGAGATTGGCGCTCTGGTAGTCATGGAAAATAAAAAAGTGGTGGGCATTGTTTCAGAAAGAGACTATGCGCGGAAAATCATTCTTCAGGGAAAAACTTCAAAAGAAACCCTGGTCAAAGAAATCATGTCGTCTGATTTAGTTTCTGTTTCCCCGGAGACCAGCGTGGAGGATGCCATGGTGCTGATGACCGGAAAGCATGTCCGGCATTTGCCTGTTTTTGAAAAGACAAAATTCGTCGGTGTCATATCCATCGGCGACGTTTTGAAATCCATTATTTCCAATAAAGATTTTCTCATTGATCAGTTGAGCGATTATATTACGGGGAAATATTATTAAAATCAACGCCGTCTGGACCACACCCGAAAGCGGGCGCCGTCGCAATGAGTCTGTTGGCGGAGACATTGTACTGAGAAAGGGATGTGGTTATTCACACGGCGCTGATAATCATTTCAGTCATGGCCGGCAGGGCGCCTTCATAAACCAATTGTTGATGAAGCGCGCTTCCCGGACCATGGAGTCACACTAAAAATCGTAACACCTGCATGGCGGCATTTTCAAAGATAACAAAAACATCCTTTCAACCTTCTTGCCAAGCATAAATGATCATGGCTCATCCGGCAAATAAGTTCTCATCCTGCTTTTCCGGAATGACGGCTATCCGAAATGCTCTGCTGATCATTTCGGACAAATACGCCATTTTTCGTTTTCTCTGAACAGCGTATATGAATCCGTTTCATCATACCGTTGGCTGCGCATGTCTCCGTCCGGAAAAATCACCGTTGAAATACCGTGGATCTTCAGGCGAACCAAATCTTTTTCATTCGTGACTCGTTCAAACCGGGTTGCCGAAAAATCCGTGCGGATGCCCTGAATGAACTTTTCCGTCACAAGCCGGTCATTTCCTCCGGAAGCCATGGTTGTCTCCCTTTTCGCTGCCAACTCCCGCACCTGAGTGGCGCCGAGAGGTTCGCAGAAAAGTTCCGCATAACCGTCGAGATCAAGCCGTGCGGTCTTGTCGAAAAAAGTTTTCAAAACTTCTTCCGGACTCTCATAATGAGATTTGGCGTTGTCCGGTATTTGCTGAGCCGGTTTTTTGACATTGGAATTGTCTTTCGGCGGCTCCGGCGCCGCTCCGGACAACGGCACAACTTTTCCTTGCGCCGCCTGCCAATTCATCGCGAGGCGAAAGCCAATACTGCCATAACTCCTATCCTCACGATAATCGTCTCTGTGGGCAAGGCGGTTATAATCGGGAGACGCCGCCCAGTAACCGCCACGCACAACCTTGCCAAAGTGATACTTTGCGACAAAAGGATCCGTCACCGGGCTGGCGGAGTAATAGGAAAAGCAATCCTGAACATATTCCTGGACATTGCCATGGATATCGTACAGCCCCCACTTGTTGGGCTTCTTCTGCGCCACCGGATGGGGCTTGTCACCAGAATTTTCGTTATGCCAGCCGTATTCACCGACTTTACTGTCATCATCTCCAAAATCGTATTTCATGTACCGTGAAGAACCGCCTGCACGGGCCGCATACTCCCACTCGGCATCCGTGGGCAGGCGATAAACTTCTGCACCGGCCATTTCGTTGAGTCTTTTTATAAAGGGCTGAATTTCGTTCCAAGACACAGAATCCACCGGGCAGTCATCGCCGCATTTCGGATAACTGGTGGGATTGCTTCCCATAATTTTTTTCCACTGCGCCTGGGTAAGCTCCGTGGTCTGCATATAAAAAGGTTTGGTAATGGTTACCTTGCGGCGGATTTCACTGGGGGTGCGCATATCGTCCGAAGCCGGCGAACCCATGGTGAACGTGCCGGGTGGGATCAACACAAACTTGGCCCCCACGATCGCGTCTTGCACGACAGTCAGCTGTTTTGCAGACGTCGATCTTTCCTGTTTCTTTCCGGGTGCGGCCCAGACAAAAAATGATGACCCCATTACGAGAATACAAAAAAGAATCCCGGTCATTCTCCAGCACGCCTTTTTCATAGATTCTCTCCTTTCCTCTGTTACTGCTTTGACCGCTGAAGACCGGTGGCTATCCGGTCGATTTCCGCCATAACGTCACCGACGCTCCCGCCGCCGGTCAAATACTGTATAAGACGTTCACCCGACACAGGGTCGGAAGAGCCTTTTCCCGCCTGTTTCAATGTGCCGCTCAAATCCGTCCAGTGCTGAATATCCCTCTGAAGGCTTTCCCTCTCCGCTTTGCCTTCTGCTTTTTTGCTTTGCCTTTGCAGCTCGGGAAGAAGAATGTTTTCAATTTGTTGGGATGAAACCACAGACTTTTTTCTCATTTGGACAAGCAACGGCGGCTCTTCCGTTCCATCGCGGCCGGACGACGGAGGAACAACCAAACGGACTTGGAATTGCCGCTGCAGATATTCCAGATCGGTTATAGCCCCTTTCGCCAGTAATTTATCCACGCCGGGAATTTCGTCCTGACCCGGCTCACGCATCAAAAGAGCATTCACGGTACCGGGAGCCGCGTTTACGGCTTGGATGCACTGATCGACGATCAAACCGTTTGCGCCCGCCGATTCCGCCAGCCGGTCTCCGGATTTGCTGGTAATATAACTCCAGATGCCCGTGGAGAGCCCCTGTGCCACCGCCTCCGTGGCCGGCTTTTCCTTACCTTCCTTCCTTGCCTTCTGATATTCTTTTTGAGTGGCATTCAAACCGGCCGTCATGGCGGAAAGGCTGTCCTTCCATGCTTTGAATCTGGTTTTTTCCAGAATATCCCCCGTCCACACCTCGAGGACATTGAAACCCGCCTGAACCACTCCGCCTGTTGCCGATGTCTCAGGGTCCGTCGCCGCGTCCATGGCGCCGGTAAAAGAGCGGTAAACCTTGTCAATGGTCTGCCCGCCCGGAACCGCCAGACTCAGAAGGCCGACTGCCGTATCCGCCGAACCTTTGACTTTTTCCGCCCTAGTCACCAGATCATCCGCGTCTAACATCCGTTCTTCCGCTTTCGCCGCATCCTGATCAATTCTGCCTTGATACTTGTTCCTGAAGGCGTTTTTCAGCCTGCCGATCACTGCCGGATCCGTCGAACCTCCGCTTTTGACTGTGGCTTCCAGAGTTTTCCATGCTTGTTGCTGTTCCTCGTAAGGCAGCTTGCCAATGATGGCCACAGCAGCCCGATAATCGCGGTTGGCTGCCGCCAGACGGCTCACTTCCTTCTGGGCGCTAACGACAATCTGGGCAAGGCAGTGATCGTCAAAAGGGGTCCGGCTGCGGAGAAACTCTCCCGTCTGGATTTCCCGGATCCGGTCCTGCTCCAGAATTATGTCCGATTTCCGGTTCATGATCAGCCAGCGAATCGTCTCGGCCTGACCGGGATTGGTTTTCAGTTGTTGCTCAAGACTCAGGATATCATTACGGAAAAAAGCAATCAGGGCTTCTTTCTCCCGGATTCTTTCCTGCCGTTCTTTGTCCTTGTCCGGAACTTGCCTGGAAACGATTGCCTGCGGAGGCGGCGCCATCTTCGTGACCGCGGGTTGCGCCGGTTTTGCCGGCTTGAGCGTTTCCCGGGGCCCGGTTAAAGCCGCTTCAAACTGTTCCTTTCCCGTCCGGTGAGCCTTGACCAGATCTTCCATGGAAAGTTTGGGTCGTTTAGCATGAACCAGACCCAGAAGCTGGTCCGGCGACATTTTACCAAGTCTTTCCAGCTCCTGAGAAAGCCGCTGGGGCGTCCAAGCGGCGTATTTTATCTTGCCTGTTTGGGCAAGGCCGATACTTCCGTCTTTTTGACGAACAGTCTCAAAGGGAAACCATTCCGCCTGATAGCGGATGTATCCCCCGGAAGCCAGGTAAAACTGCCGCCCTGCCGGATAGTCCATGTCCGCATATTGCGCGTAACCTCCCCCCTCCTCGCGCTCCAGGACAATCAGCGACTGCCTTTCTCCCGGCTCGCCGTTTCCGTAAGGCTTCTGAAAATAGTCGCGCACAAAGTAGATTTCCAGGCGCTCGTCAATCTTTTTGACTTTTTTCAGAAAAAAGGAAGGGGTGAATGTATGGGTTGTGGTGCTGAGCTGGGATGTGCCCATCCCCGTGTGGGTGTAGTAAGTCCACTTTTCATCGGATATCCAGAAGCCGTCAATTTCCCCCTCTTCCTCAGCCGGAAGAAGGCGGGCCACCGCTTGCCGATGTCGCTGTTTTGCCCGGGCTTTGGCCTGCCGGGGCTCGGGGGGCTTGCCCTGAAGCTGAATCTGTCCGGCCACATTTTCCATCTGTTTCAGCAGCGAAGCCATCATGAGCTGTTTCTGGTGCAAAATGGACAGAGCCGTGACAGCGCCGGCTTCGTTTCCCTTCCCTGCCGCATCCCGCGCGGCATCCATTGCCTGATCATGCTCAAGCCCCACCCGTCCCATCGCGTGGTGGCAAGTGGCATACGAAAGCAACAGAGGATTGACTTTGTTGAGGTAAAGATTGAGGGCCGGATCGGGATAATCATACAGAGGCGTCCACTGCGCTTCAAAGATTTGCTCCCGCCGGGGCAAGGCGGCGCCGGACAGAAAACGGATGGCCTCCTTGGCCGATGTCACAGCGCCCGCATATTGAGCCTGGCTCAATTGATTGACATTCAGGCTGGTTTCCAATTTGGCCGGCAAAATGGCCCGGTCGGAAAGAACAACCGGTTCCGGGAGAAAGGCAGGGAAAGCAGCGATGGAGGTCATCCTGGAGGTTTTCGAAACGCCGCCTTCCATAAGATGCGGCACTCCCCCCGTGGTAATTGGAGAAGCTGCTTCCTGAGGCGTTTTCGCCTGACCCGCTCCGCCTTTTGCTCCGACCAGGACATTCTTGAGATAAAATTCCTCTCTTGCGATCTTTTGAGTCTCCGGATCGTATATCTTGATTCCCCGGTCAAATCCTTTCTCTCCGGACAATTTTTCCGTGAAAAAATTCTCCTGCGAAATCCTTTTTCCCGCCGGATCATAGCACGTCACGATGCGAAGAACATTTGCATCTTTGGACAGACTTTCGTCCCGAATTTTCCTTTCTTCCCCGTCATAATAAACCGTATTCCGGAAAACTCCGTTTTCTTTGGCGAACTTCTCCGTAAAATACGTTTCCATTCGCTCCTTTTTCTTTCTTTTCCTGTCGTAATAGGTAACGATCCTGACAATCTCTGTTCCGGAAAAAATCGCCTCCGTTTTCATCAGCAAATGGTCATCATCATAATAGCTAAACATTTTCGTGATATTTCCCTTGTTTACCTGGCGCTCCACCACCTTTTCGGCATGGGCCAAATATGCCGCGGGCAAAAAAAGGAAAATCAAAAAAGCAATCCATCTTCTTTTCATGGCTTCCGACCTTCATAGATGCATACATACTTAATATTCAAAGAAAAACCCACCCATTACCTGTTCAAGATTACATAACGAAATGGAAAAGTCAAATATGACAAAGGATCGATCTTAGACACAGGGATCATCCGTTGGATTCAGGGTCAACATTCTTCTCCGGTTCTTTGCTGATCGGACAAGTCTTGTTTTTGAAGAATTCGTAGTAAAGCAGGGGAACCGCCACGAGGGTAAGGATGGTCGAAGCCACTGCGCCGAACATCATGGCAATGGCCAGCCCCTGGAAGATGGGATCAAAGAGCATGACAAACGAACCAACCACCACGGCGGCGGCGGTCAGAACAATCGGCCGGAACCGGACCGCTCCCGCCTGAATCAGCGCCTGGCGCAGATCGCCTTTCTCCTGCCATTCCATCTGAATGAAATCCACCAGCAAAATGGAATTGCGCACAACGATGCCCGCCAGGGCGATGAATCCGATCATCGATGTCGCCGTGAAAAAGGCGCCGAACAGCCAGTGGCCGGGCAATATGCCCACCAGCGTCAGAGGGATGGGCGCCATAATGACCAGCGGCGTCACAAAATTCTTAAACCAGGCCACGACCAGGATGTAGATGATAATGAGCACGATCGCAAAAGCAACGCCCAGATCGCGGAAGACTTCGTAAGTGATATGCCATTCGCCGTCCCACTTCATCGAGTAGCGGTCTTCCAGCCAAGGCTGGCTGGTATAAAACTGCTGGAGAGCGTAGCCTTCAGCAAGCGGCAGTCTGGCAATGGCCGACTTCATTTTCAGAATGGCATAAACGGGGCTTTCTTCCGTGCCGGCCACGTCTCCCGTCACGTAGGTTACCTTCTTCATGTTCTTGTGATAAATAGTCTTGTCCTCCATCTCCTGACGCATCTTGACCAGCTCCGCCAGGCGAACCTGCTGTCCGGTTGCTGAAGGGATGGTCAGTGATTGCAGATCGGTCAGGTTGGAACGCTGCTCAATGGGCATGCGTAAAAATATCTCGACCGGTTCTTTTTCGGTTCTCAGGTGCACAAGGCCGCCCCCCCGGCCGCCCAGGGCAATGCCCAGGCTCTGCGCGATCGCTTCTGTTGAGATGCCGCTGGCTGCAGCCTTTTCGTGATCGACTTCCAATACGACCTTGCGCTGATCATCTTCCACAAACCAGTCCACGTCCACAACACCGTCGGTTTTTTCAAAAATATTCCGGACCTCCCTGGCGATTTCAATCTGGCGATTTGTTGCCGGTCCGTAAATTTCCGCGACCAGGGTGCTCAACACCGGCGGCCCGGGGGGAATCTCCGCCACCTTGATTTTCGCGCCATAGCGATCTCCGATTTTTTTCAGCGCCGGGCGCAGACGTTTGGCAATGTCGTGGCTCTGATCACCGCGTTCACCCTTGGCTACGAAATTCACCTGAATATCGGCGACATTGCTGCCTGAACGCATGAAATAGTGGCGGACAAGACCATTGAAGTTGTAGGGAGAAGCTGTCCCCACGTAGGACTGAAAATCTGTCACTTCCGGCGCCGTTTTCAGGTATTCGGACATCTCTCTGGTCAACGCCGCCGTTTCTTCCAGTGTGCAGCCTTCCGGCATATCGATGACGACCTGCAATTCGCTTTTGTTGTCGAAAGGCAGCATTTTCATCGTCACCTGCTTCAGCGGCACGAGCATTAAAGACAGCAAAAGCAAACCGAGAATAACGGACAGTGCCACGAGCCGTTTCTTCCGGATATCGATCAAAGGGCTGAGGAATTTTTTATAATGCCCGGCGATTCCCGGTTCCTCTTTTTCATCTCTTTGATGCCGGACGTTTTTCAAAACAATGTAGGCGAGCCAGGGGCTGACAATAAAGGCGACGAGCAAAGAAAAGAGCATGGCCGCCGAGGCCCCCACAGGAATCGGCCTCATGTACGGTCCCATCAGGCCGGAAACGAAAGCCATCGGCAGCAAAGCGGCAATAACCGTGAAGGTTGCCAGAATGGTGGGGTTGCCGACTTCGTCCACCGCATAAACGGCCGTCAGCGGTTCAATCTTATGCATCTTAAAATGACGGTTGATGTTCTCCACAACGACAATCGCGTCATCCACCAGAATACCGATCGAAAAGATCAGCGCAAACAGCGTCACACGATTCAGGGTATAGCCGTAAAGATAGTTGATGAGCAGTGTGAGCGCGAGCGTTACGGGAACAGCGACAGCCACCACGATCGATTCGCGCCATCCAAGAAAAATGGCGATCAGAATGATCACGGACAGGGTGGCGATCAGCATGTGATACAGTAATTCATCGGACTTTTCCCTGGCCGTTTCGCCGTAATTGCGGGTGACCGTCACCTGCACATCATCAGGAATCAAATTCTTTTTCAGGGCTTCCACTTTCCGGAGAGCCTCTTCTGCAACAACGCTCGCGTTGGCTCCTTTTTGCTTGGCGATGGCAATGGTCACGGCTTCGGACTGTCCCGCGGGGTCGCCGGATAAGCCTTTCTTCGTTGCCGCCGGTCCCAAGCCCATGAAAACATAATTGGAAGGCTCTTCCGGTCCATCAGTAATTTTGGCCACGTCCCTGAGATAAACCGGACGGCCGGCAGATACATTAACCACCAGATGCTCAACGTCATCCGCGTTATTCAAAAAACGTCCCGTTTCCACAAGCGTTTCCCGGTTATTTGCGGAAAACGCGCCGGATTGAACAACCACATTGGATTTTCCCAGAGCGTTCATGATCTGAAAAGCCGATAAATGATAGGCGCGAAGGCGCTGGGGGTCCAGCGTAACTCTGACCTGGCGGCGCTGTCCGCCGATGATGGAAACCTCGGAAACATTGGCATTCTTTTTAAGCTCTCCGCAGAGTTCTAATGCTACCCGGCGCAGTTCATAGCCTGTATATTGCGGGGACGGGCTCCAGAGCGTCAGCGCCAGAACCGGAACGTCATCGATGGATTTAGCCTTGACCATCGGCTGGGAAACGCCCGGTGGAATCCTGTCGTAATTGGACATCAGTTTGTTGTAGAGCTTCACCAGACTGTCTTCCATGTCCTCGCCGACATAGAAGCGCACAATGGTCATATTAAAACCGGGCTTGACGATGGAATAAACGTATTCGACGCCCTTGATTTCCGAGAGAAGCTTTTCCATGGGAATCGTCACCCGCTCTTCCACTTCTTTGGCGGACGCGCCGGGATAGCCGACATAAACATCAACCATGGGAACGACGATCTGCGGTTCCTCTTCTCTGGGAGTCACCATGACGGCAAATGAGCCGAGCAGCAACGCGGCAATGATCAGCAGCGGCGTCAGCTTCGATTTGATGAAGGCTCCGGCAATTTTTCCGGAAATTCCAATCCCTGTCATTTAACCTTTTCTCCTGAGATCACTCCGCCATCGATAACCTTTTCGATGCCTGCCGTAATAATCCGGTCATGGGCTTTCAAGCCGGAGAGAATTTCCGCGCCGGCGGCGGAAACCCTGCCCGCACGGACAAGCCGGTAAGTTATCCGTTTCTGAGCATCCACGGCATATACGCCGGTCAACTGGCCTTTACGGACGAGGGCCTGATCGGGAACAATGATTGCTTCTTTTTTCCCGATGGGAATACGCACCCGGGCGAACAGGCCGCTGCGGGGATTTACATCCTTAAACTCTATCTTGGCCGTAAAGGTACGGGATGAAGGATCGACCGCGGGAAATACTTCTTTGATCATGCAGGCCAGAGGACGGTTCCAGGTTTCAACTTCAGCTTCCACGGCCATGCCTGTTCTTACGGAATTGCCGGCGCCGGCATCAATCGAAACTTCAATATATGAGCCGTCCCCGCCTTCAACTACCAGCAGAGGCATGCCGGGAATGGCCATGCTGCCGGGATCAACGCGTTTTTCCGTTATCCTGCCGGCAACCGGCGCGGTGACCCTTGTAAATGACATATGGGTTGACGCCTCGTCTGCCATGGCCTTAACCCGGCTGTATTCGGCATCCGCAACTTTTTTCTGCGTCTCAACCTGATCCATTTCCTGGCGGGAAATAACATCACTGTCATAAAGCTTTTTATAGCGCTGCCAGGTTTTTTCCGCCAGAGACTGACTTTGCTTTGCCGTTTCCACCGCCATATGGGCGGCTCGCAGACGCTGCATTGCATCCCGGTCATCAATGGTTGCCAGTATTTGTCCTTTCCTGACAAAGTCGCCTTCCTTGACGTGAACAGCATCGATGACACCCATTACCCGGCTGGCCACCAGGCTGGTCTGGTTGGAGCGGACAGTGCCGGTGACTTCATAAATATCATCCACCGTGGATACGGCAACCGGTTCAACCTTCACGCCGGAAATCTCCGGACGTTTGACGGATTCTCCCTGTTTGCCCTTACAGCCGGAAGTCATAACAGCAAACAGAACAAACAAGGCCAGCAGGTAAAATAATGCCCATCTATAACGTTTTTGCTTTTCCATGGCTTTTTCTCCATTGGCGGACGCTATGATCAATACTTGAATTATTCAGTGATGAGAATATCAGGGCAACCCCTTGTTCCACAATCATAGGCTCTTGGCTCCTTTTATGATGTGTTTCAGGTCATTGTTTCTTTATGATGCTTTATAATATAAATTCCCCCCGCTGTCCACTGCGCGCCGGGAAAAGCCGGAACAAAAAGGCGGGTTTCGGAAAGAGACCTGCTGCGAAGGGGCGTCCGGCGGGGCAAAATCGTTCTGCCTCCGTTCAAACCTCTTTTCCCTCCGGCGTTTTGCCGCGCATCTGCCGCCGCCATGATGTTGCGTAACGGCCGCCTGCCGCCAGCAGCTGTTCGTGGCTGCCGGATTCGATGACGCGGCCCTTGTCCATCACATGAATCACATCCGCCTGCATGGCGGTGGTAAAACGGTGGGTAATGATCAGCGCCGTCCGGCCGGCGACGAGTTTGCGAAAGCGCGACAGCCAGTCCGCCTCGGCCCACGAGTCCATTGAACTGGTCGGTTCATCCAGAATGATCAGTTCGGCGCGGCGTAAAAAGGCGCGCGCCAGCGCCAGACGCTGCCATTCGCCGCCGCTCAGCTCCGCGCCGCCGAACCACTTGCCCAGAACGGTCTGATAAGCAAGGGGGAGACGCGCCACCGGAGCATCGGCGCCCGACGCTTTCGCCGCGGCTTCAATGTCCAGCAGATCGGTCTGCCGGTCAATGTCGCCGAAGGCAATGTTGTTAAAAACCGTATCATGATAATGCACCGGTTCCTGGAAAAGAACCGTAATGCGCCGCCGCAGCTCCGCGAGCGAAAACCCGCGAATATCAAGCTTGTCCAGCAAAACCTGTCCGGCGGAAGGATCGTAAAACCGGCACAGCAATTTGATGAGCGTTGTTTTGCCCGCGCCGTTTTCTCCGACCAGCGCCGTGATCCGGCCCGCCGGTATTTGCAGTCTGAAATGATCCAGCGCCGCCCGCTCGCTGCCGGGATAGAAAAAAGTGACGTCTTGGAGATCAATGGCCTGATGCAAGCCGGGATGAGGCCGGGGCTGGTCCGGCTCGCCGATGTTGGGTTTGAGCGACAGAAATTCAAAAAGATTTTCCAGAAACATGACATTGCGGTAAATTTCGCCGGCATTGCTCAGCAGCGCCCTCATCATGCGCTGCCCCTGAAAGAAAGCCTGCACAAAAAGCGCCAGGTCGCCCATGGTCAAAAATCCCCGCGACGCCCGAAATCCCATCCAGGCAAGCGCGGCCGCCATGCTGGCCAGGCCGATCAGAGCCGCCACAGCCGCGGCGACTGCTTCATTGCGGACAAGCCGCACCCTTTCCCGGCGCAGCCTGGAGCGCAGATCCGTGAACAGATCACGGAAATAAGGCCCCAGGTTAAACAGGCGCATCTCCGCGGCCGATTCTCGCCAGGTCAGCATCATATCGTAATAGTTGGTTTTACGGATGGCCGTGGTATTGCGGATCCGCCAGCGGTGAAAACGGATCGTGTGGCTCAGGACCACTATCAGCGCCGGCAGAGTGCTTACCAAAAGCAAAAGCGGAAGCCAGATGCCGAAGGTCAGCAGGACCCCCGCCATGGCGACCAGCGTAATGAAACTCTGCAGAAGCGCTCCCGCGTTTCCAATAAGCGCCGCCGGCCTTGAAAGAGCATCGATGCGGGCGCGGTGCAGTTGATCGTAATATCCGGGGTGGTCATAGAAGGACAGGTCCAGGCGCATTGCCTGCTCATGAATCAGTTCCTGAACGGAATCCTGAATTTTTTCAGACTGCGCTGTTTGCAGCCAGCGGCTTACGCCTTGCATCACTTCCATGGCGATCAGGACGCAAACCATCGCGGTTGCGGCCGGAAGCAGAAACGCCAATCCCTGCCAGCCGCCGCCATCCTTGATCGCCTGCGCGATTCCATCCACCAGCGTCTTGGTCAGATAAACCATGGCGACCGGCAACAGGCCCTCAATCAGGAGCAGGCAAAGCCAGGCAATCATCAGCCCGCCCGCGGCCCGGTAAATCAAGACGAAGGCCTGCGGCAGGTAAGGAAGCTGCGATTTAAGCCGCGCAGCCGCGCGCAATAACCGTCTGATCATGGCTATTCAATCTCCGATCTTGCTTGTCTGAAAGAAGCGGCCCATTGGCGGCGGGCGTTTTCATACGCTTGCGCCGCCCGCCGGATTTGCTCCGGATTGACCCACAGGCGCCACGGATACGCGATATGCCAGCTGCCCCGGTAATAGCCGACCGGTTTTTCCTCCAAAAGGATTTTGAGTTGGCCTTGCGGCTGTTTTCCGAAAAAAACAATCTGGAACCTCATGTTTTTCGGCGCCAGCCAATGGAGGCGGCCGTTGAAAAATTGAGCGGGCAGGAAAATCCGGTAGATGGCCCCTGCCAGGATTCTGGTTTTGCGATACGCCCTGGCGTAGTAATAATCGATCATTCCCCGGACGCCTCCTTGCACCCGGCGGCGTTTTTTCCTGCCCTGCGTTTTACTGACCCGTCCCTTGATTTCCGGGAAGGGAAGGAGGCCCGGATCGTCAGCCGGATTGTTGTCGCCACGTGTGATCACGCCTGCCGGTTTAACCTTCATTACGCGATGGACAACCATGATCGCCTTGCCCGGCGACTGAAAACAAATCACATCGCCCCGGCGCGGCTTGGCCGTCCCATAAGGAACGACCTCCAGATAATCCGGCTCCCGAAGCGTAGGATGCATGCTGTTTCCAGAAAACACCACTCCCGCATCTCCGGTTTCTTCTTTGGCTTTGACACTGGACTTTGAACCTGGAACGTTGAACTTTTCTTTCAAGGATTCTTCAATCAGCGTCCAAAATGATCCGGTCAGCGTCAGATTCAGGCGGTAAGCGGGAATGCTTTCCAGTACCGAGCAGAGATTGTTGAACTGACAGCGGTGATTTTCCCTTGCTTCTTCCGGCGAAAGGCAGCGGTCAAAAAGCCGGTTGGCCTGTTCAACTGATTCAATGAGCATCGCCGCGCCCTGGCTGTAATGAAGGCGTTTGAGACAGTCTTCATTGGACTGAAAAAGAAAAAACAGCGCTGACAGAGAAACCTGTTCCGAAGTATTCCAGACGCCGCCGGGCCCGTTCGTATAAAACCTGCTCCATGTTGGCCAGGGATGGACACAGTACCGGCCCCTTGCATTGCGCATGATGAGAACTGCGTCGTCGGAAAGCGAGCGCCAGGGCGAAGGCAGCCGTGAGGAAGCCGTTGTCTTACCCGTGCCGCCGGGCGCGGCCAGAATTACTCCCTGACTTAAATAGTCCGCCAGCGCGCCGTGCACCAGAATGCCGCCCCGCATTTGCACAACTTGGGCTATGGCCAGGCTGACCTGCACGGCGGCAGAAATCCGCTCGTCGTCATTTCCGGGCGCGGCAACGCGGCAGATCGTTTGTTGATCCGTGACTGCGGCGCCTGCCTCTTTCCGCCCCGCCGAAACCAGAATGGAATAATCGCCGTAACCGGATTCCAGCGCCATCGCCTGCGCCAGAGTTTCGACAACCGGCCGTGCCGCTTCATTGTCTGCCCGGATCTGAAGGGAAAAACCATCTGCGAAGCTCAGTCTATAAGATGTGAACATCATACAACCTTCCTGCCGGCCTTGCGAAACCCGCCGGACATGCTGCCTTTTTTATCCGTTTTGCCCGAGTGATGTCAACGGCATTTTGACCTGAACGCATAACGGATTGATTCAACATAATTAAAATTGCTTTTCGCTCGCTTTTCTTCAATTGCACTACATACTCCATAATGTGAATTGCACATAAAAATTAAAAGGAGCCATGCATTTATGGATGAAAAAGAAAAAACCCGGATCAAATACATAAAACCGGAATCTCTTCGTCTTGATTCAATTCTATCGCATGCCGCTTGCGGAGAAGGCTCATCGCCCGCAGCGGGGTCAGATTGCACCAATGGAGCGCTGGCGTCAGGTGATTGCATAGCTGGTGAACTTGCGGGGTGATCATCAGCATGCCTTGGTTTAATGTGTGCATCTTACGCAAGCCGTCCTCCCGCAATCCTCTAATCTTTAGCTTCTCCCTTCCAGCCTTTCACCTTTCACCCCGGTCATTGGTCCCCGGCCCTCGCCTTTTTGTCCGCTGAGCCGGTCGAAGCGCATCCCGAACACGCAACGCACGAATATATTGATAGATATTCCATTCCA
>CAZBGE010000048.1:22110-22200 GCA_964491435.1 uncultured Smithella sp. | reverse complement strand
GTTTGTCGGCCGAAGTTGCTGTCCGAGTTGGAAATATCCGGAATGTTCCGGCTCATATTCTTTCCGGGTATGAAGAAATCGAAACCGTTG
>CAZBGE010000048.1:0-22010 GCA_964491435.1 uncultured Smithella sp. | reverse complement strand
TGCTCCGATCCGGAATGTTCCGGCTCATATTCTTTCCGGGTATGAAGAAATCGAAACCGTTGAAACCAAGGAGACTTTGACGGCGAAAGTGGAAGCGGAGCCTGCGGGCCGGCAGACAGTGGCAGTCCGGGACTCTGAAGATCGTCAAGCTCCCAAAAACAATATCGAGCCTGCTCCGATCCGGAATGTTCCGGCTCATATTCTTTCCGGGTATGAAGAAATCGAATTGAGTAAGGATGAACCGGGTCTGCAAAAAAGAACGGCGGACGTTTTCCCTGGACAGGTAAAAACCGGTTCTCACGCAAATGAGGAGGATTGGAATGAGACAGGAAAAATTACGAAACCAGTTGCAATGAGCAGAATGCCAGCGGTCGATCCGGAAACACATTTGGCTCGTGAAACAATTGATGAAAAGGAAATCAAAGACAGGTCTGCAATTTTGGAAAAGATTGTTCTGGATGGTGTTGCGGCTTTTCCCAGGAGAGATGAAGAAAAGCAGTCTATACAGGAGGATCGGCAGAAAATCAGATTTCCCCGTCCTGTCGAGAATAATTCTCTGTCGACCTCATTCAAAGGAGATCTTTCAGGGGCAAATGAAGATGCGGAAACGAAAACTTCTTCAGCACATCCGTTTTCCGGGCAGACCGATTTGGTTAATTCCGGACAAAAAGATGTGAAGTCCGCTCCTGAAGATACTAAGGAGCAATTCGATAAGGCAGCGACCATCTCTGAATCCAGACAGGGCTCAAGAGAGACTGCGCTTTTTTCTTCAACTGCAGTACGGGAGCATTCTCATCGAGCGCCGACCGTCGCTGAGGACCGGCATGACCTCAAAATGAACGCAGTTTTACAGGAAAAAGCCGGACAGAAAGAAGAAAACGCAATGTCCGGTGATCAGGAAATGCCGTTTGCGGACAAGCAACAGGCGCAAGTAAGGCATGACGCCAAAAACTATGCAGAGAAAAACGTCCCGGCAGGAACCGAATTTTCCGCTGTCATGGGCAAAATGAAGATGGAAAACAAGGCAAAGGCCATGCCGGGTGATAAAAATCCTGAAATGAATATTTCAGGATCGGCAACATCAGCAGGGGTTTCTTCCAGAGCGTCCGGCGCGGAAATTAATCCCTCACAGATCATTAACCGTGTTGCATCAGAATTTCGAGAAAATATTTCCGATGAAGGGGGACGCATCAAAATTATCCTGGCTCCTCCCTCTCTGGGAACGCTGGAAATGGATGTTGCGGTTTATCACAGCAAGGTTCGTGTGCTGCTGATGGCCGAGAATCAGGATGTCCAGAAAATGCTTTCCGGAAATATCGACGCCCTGAAAGGCGCTTTGCAGAACCAGGGCCTGAATATCGATCGCTGTGATGTTTTAACACAGGATCGAAAAGAACAGTTAGCGCAGCATTCCGGCCAAGAGGCTTTTTACCGCGAATCCGACAGACGAGGGCAAAACGAAAGCAATGAATACCGCCGCCGGGAGACGGCAGAGGTTCTTGTCAGAAAGGTTAAACCATCGCCTCACGAAGCAAGAAGTTCCGGAAAAATCAGTTTATTTGCCTAGAAAGGAGTGAAGATTATGGCAGCAGCAATACAAAATGTCTTAAATACGGCTACATCAACTGCTACAACCAGTGCGTCCGAAAGCAATAAAAATGTTCTGGGTAAAGATGCTTTCATGAAGATGATGGTTGCTCAGTTAAAAAACCAGGATCCTCTGAATCCGATGGACGGGACAGCGTTTCTGTCGCAATTGGCCCAGTTTTCCTCGCTGGAGCAAATGCAGAATCTCAATGATACTATGACCTCTTTGCCTTCCGTCATGAGCAATTTCAGCAATGCGCAAATGGTCAGCCTGATTGGAACAGAGGCGACGGCCAGCGGAAATGTCATTCATGCCAGTGGCGCAACGGCAAAAATCAATTATCAGCTTCCGTCGGATATTCAAAACGGCGTCATTAAAATTTTCAACGATGAAGGCTCGCTGGTGGATACGGTTGCTGTGGGTTCGCAAAAGGCGGGTCTGCAAAACATGATATGGAATTGTAGCGGCAAAACAGCAGGAACATATACTTATGAAATGACGGCGACAGGAAAGAACGGAGCCGCAGTGACCGTTAATTCTCTGATTACCGGTTCTGTGTCCGGAGTGTCCTATAAAAACGGAGATGCTTATTTAACAATCAACGGGCAGGAAGTGGCTTTTTCAGACATTGTGGCTATTAACAAAACGACAAATTAAATAAAAACAAGGAGGATATATTATGAGTAGCGCACTATGGGCGGGAGTATCGGGGTTGAATGCCAGCAGCAAGGCACTGGATGTTATTTCCAACAATCTGGCCAATTTGAATACAGTCGGGTTCAAGTCGGGGTCAACGTATTTTGCGGATGTTTTAAGCCAGAGCGTATCGGGCGGCGCAGGGGGAAGCATGCAGGTCGGACGGGGTGTTTCCGTGGCGGAAGTACAGACACAGTTTGATACAGGTTCCTTTGAAACGACGGGAAACGCGATGGATGTCGCCATAGACGGGGACGGCTTTTTCATGGTGAACGACGCAACAGACGCGACCTATTATACACGCGCCGGATCATTTCACCTCAACAGTGATGGCGTCATGGTGGATACCAATGGTTATGCGGTTCAGGGAAAAATGATTGTCAACGGCGTTCCTTCCGGCACTCTGAGTGATATTATTCTGAAGGACTATCAATCCAAACCATCGGCAACGACAACCGTTTCCATGGGCTCGAACCTGAGCTCCACAACCGCTGAGGGTGGACAGTACAAAACCACGCAAACGGTTTATGATTCTCTGGGCAACAGTCATGGATTGAACACGACGTTTACTAAAACCGGAAATACCGCCAGCGGTTACTGGGGTATTGAAGTAGCGTTAGACTCAACACCCGCCACAGGGATATCGAGAAACGGATTGATTTTCGATACCAACGGCAATATGTCCGGCACTTACACGGGCGCCATGGGCGCCGTGACAGCGACAAGTGTGGGTGGTGGAACAGCAACCGGTGTATTAAATCGTCCCGGCATGGTCTATCAAACCGGAACCATGACCCTGACCCGTGGAGCGACCCCGGCTACCTGGACGGTCACCGGAGCGGGCGGATATACGAATGCCTCCGTGGTTTCCGCTGATGCCACGACGGTGAGAATCAGTCTGGAAGGAACAGACACGCCGGATGTGACTTTGACACTGGCGGGAGTCTGGGCGGCGGGCGATACGGCTCAATACACTTTGACCCATTCTGCCACCCTTGGATTGAATGATATCGATATTGACTTTTCAGGGTTGACACTAAACAGCGGCGCCACGATCGGTACTGCCGGTCATGTGAACTGGGACTTGGCCGGGGCAAACGCATTGAGCATCACTCAATATGCCTCTGCGTCGGTTATCCGTTCTCTTTCCGCTGACGGCTATGCTTCCGGACAATTGAAATCTCTGTCCATTGACTCGGACGGTATGATCAGCGGTTCTTTCACCAATGGGCAGATTTCGGAATTGGCTCAACTGGTGCTGGCTAAATTTACCAATCCCTGGGGGTTGAGTAAATTGGGGTCAAATTTATTCGGACAAACCATTACGTCCGGAGCGGCTATTCAGGATAATCCCAATAATTCCGGTTTGGGTTCGCTTACACCGAATTCTTTGGAAATGTCTAACACGGATGTCGCCACGGAATTTATCAAGATGATTACAGCTCAAAAAGCTTATCAGGCCAATGCAAAAGTTGTGACCACGGAAGACACGATCATGCAGGTTTTGATGGGCCTCAAACAATAATGACCCTGGAGCGTGACAGGCTGTGGAAAAGCCTGTCACGCAGTTTTTACCCAAGCAAAAAATGTCCAGCCAATTTTTTTACCTTCAGAACAGCCCAAATTGACAACAGTCCCTTTTGTCAAAAATTTGACGAGCATGTGTTTTTATCATGGCATCGTGGGTCAGATGAATGATCTTTTTCAAGATGCCTCTCTCATTACCTTCAATATAATTATCTGAAATAACATCTCAAATTCTATCATTTTCGACAGTGAGGCATAATGGCATGCTCTTTGCAATCAATTATTGAAAAACAACTTGTGGAGGCGGATATGGCCGCTACGGAAAAGAAGAAGAAAGACATCAAAGAAGAAGATGATGAGAATGAAAATGAAAATGAGCCAAAGGAACCCGAAAAGAAAAAAGGTTCAATGCTTAAGCTGATTATTATTGTGGCGGTTGTGCTGGCTCTTCTGGCAGGGGGCGGCGCTGCGGCTTATTTCTTTTTCTTCAAGGCGAAACCGGCCGCAGGGGTGAAGTCTGCTACGCAGGAAAAGCCAATGGTCAGCGTGTTCTGGCCAATGGAACCATATGTTGTCAATTTGATCGACAACGATGGAGAAAGATACTTAAAAGTTGTCATGCATTTAGAGTTGTCCGATCAGAAGATGACGGAAGAGATGAAGCTTCTGAACCCAAAGCTGAGGGATACGATTCTGGATTTGTTATCGTCAAAAACCTACAAGGAAATGATGGACCCTTTAGGCAAGCAACGCTTGCGCGATGAAATTGCCATGCGGGTGAACATGAATCTCACAACTGGCAAGGTACTTAAAGTCTATTTTACGGAATTTGTCATACAGTAAAAATTGTGGCTGGCAGCCATATTAATATCTGAATTGTTAAACGACGGAAAGAATAAAGAGGTTTCATGACTAATATCCTTTCGCAAGAAGAAGTTGACGCCCTGCTTAGAGGGATATCCGGTGGTGAAATCGAAACGGAGAAAGATGAATATCACGAACCGGGCGCCGTCACAGCCTATGACCTGACCAGTCAGGACAGAATTATCCGCGGCCGCATGCCGACACTGGAAATGACCAATGAAAAGTATGCGCGGACGTTTCGCACGACGTTGTCATCTATTCTACGTAAGGTCATTACCATTACGGCCGTTTCCGCCGATATGATCAAGTTTGGTGAATTTTTAAAAACACTGCCCGTGCCCACAAGCCTTCATCTTTTCCGCATGGATCCCATGCGTGGCAACGCCATTTTCGTCATGGAGTCTAAAATTATTTTCACGCTGGTTGATATTATTTTCGGCGGCACCGGCACGGAAGCTTTTAAAATTGAAGGACGGGAATTTACGGCAATTGAAAATAATTTGATTAAAAAAATTGTTCTCAGCGCGCTGGAGGATTTGGAAAAATGCTGGAAACCATTGATTGATCTAACCGTAACTTATCAGCGCGCGGAAATAAATCCCCAATTTGTGCAGATTGTTCCACCAACTGATGTGGTGGTGGTGATGAATTTTGAAGTGGAGGTGGAGTACACTACGGGCGTCATATCCATTTGTATTCCTTATGCAATGCTTGAACCTATCAAGGAAAAACTTTCCGCCGGTTTTCAAAGCGAACAACTGGAAGTGGACAGAGGATGGACTAACCGCTTTAAAATCGGTCTGATGAGATCTTATGTCAATATGATGGTGGAATTAGGCAGGGTATCCATTTTGGGCAGGGATATCGCCAATCTAAAAATAGGCGATGTGATTCAGTTGGACCATTACGCTTCCGATCCACTGGACATTTATGTGGAAGGCGTTCCCAAATTCAAGGGATATCCGGGAATATATAAAGGCAATCAAGCCATGCAGATATCAGAGATCATTACTGGAAAAGAGGACATGGATTATGGAGCAGAATGAAATTGATGAATTGATGAAAGGCGTCGGTGGTGCGACGGAAAAAGGCGCAACGGCGGATGATAATATCAGCTGGGACGATGTTAAAGAAGAGATGGAACTATCTGCTCATCCTGTTGCGCCCAAAACGGAAATATCCAATGTCCATTTCGAGGAATTGCAGAAGCCCAAACCGGAAGGGAAGGCCAACTTCAATCTGGATTTCATTATGGATATTCCGCTGACACTTACCGCGGAATTGGGAAGAAGCAAGATGCTGATCAGTGAACTTCTTCAGCTTGGTCAGGGGTCTGTTCTGGAACTTTCTAAACTGGCCGGGGAACCGATGGATATTTATGTCAACCAGCGTCTGATCGCCCGTGGTGAAGTTGTGGTGGTGAATGAGAAATTTGGCGTACGCCTGACCGACATTGTTTCTCCAGCGGAACGGGTTAATAAATTAGGATAGACGGGGATTTTGATGGAAATTTCGCTGTGGTCTTCATTTTTTAAAATGATTTTCGCGTTGGCGGTTGTTCTGGGGCTTCTGGTCGGCGTGATGTATTTCATGAAGAATTTCATGCAACGCACATCGCCTTCATCGGAAAATACAAATTTAATTAATATATTATCATCACGGTATCTGGGGCCAAAATCCAGCATTATTCTGGTCGAGGTTATGGAACAGGTTATTGTTGTCGGCATTACCGGTCAGCAAATGACGCCCCTCGCCCGCATTGATGATCCTTTATCCATTGCGAAAATAAAATCACAAAGGACTTATTCGCCGACCGGTTCTTTCCCGGGAGAGAAAATTGCACAATTATTATCTCTTGTTAATTTATCCAGCGGCGGAAAAAAGGACAAATCATCGCAATGAAAAAAACACTGTTAACCATAATTGGTTTTAGCTTGGGGTTGGCGATTTGTTCGGTTTTTCTTCCGGAGCCGGCTTCGGCTGCACAACCATTTTCACTGCCAAATGTCAATCTGACGGTATCCGGCGGGACGACTGAACCGGAAAAGGTGCAGTCTTTGATTCAACTGGTCATATTGTTGACAATTTTGTCGCTTGCGCCGGCCATCCTCCTTATGGTTACATCTTTCACAAGGATCATCATTGTTTTATCGCTGCTTCGCACGGCTTTGGGTACGCAACAAATGCCGCCAAATCAGGTCCTTATTGGCCTATCGCTGTTTTTAACATTTTTCATCATGTCTCCGGTGATTACCCGTGTGAACACCGAAGCGCTCAAACCGTATTATGAAGAACAAATTTCCGGAGAAGCGGCGATGACCAAGGCGGTGACGCCGGTCAAGGAATTCATGCTGAAACAGGTGCGGGAAAAAGATCTGGCGCTTTTTGTGAAAATCGCCAAGGAGCCAAGGCCGTCTAAACCTGAAGATGTTTCTCTTTCCACGCTGATTCCGGCATTTGTGATCAGCGAACTCAAAACGGCGTTTCAGATAGGCTTCATGATTTATTTGCCTTTTTTAATTTTGGATATGGTCGTGGCCAGCGTTTTGCTGTCCATGGGCATGATGATGTTGCCGCCGATTATGGTCAGTCTTCCCTTTAAATTGCTTCTGTTCGTGCTGGTGGATGGCTGGTATTTGATTGTCGGATCATTGGTGCAAAGCTTTCATTAAAGAATGGTGATGGAAAATGACCCCTGATGCAATTGTCGGACTAATGGCGGAAACAATTAAGATTACTCTACTGGTTTCGGCGCCCATGCTGATTGTCGGATTAGTGGTCGGCGTTCTGATCAGTTTGTTTCAGGCCGTCACTCAGATTCAGGAAATGACGCTGGTTTTCGTACCTAAAATAGTTGCCGTGCTGGTGACATTGATTGCGGCGCTTCCCTGGATGATCGGAATGATGATTAATTATACGCAGAATCTATTCAATAATATTCCTTTATATATCAAATGAGGGATACCAGGGCGGCCTGATGTTCTGCGATGAAGATGGAGAACGCTTAAATGAGTCTGCCTTTCTTATCTCCGGAGCAATTAGATGCTTTCGTTTTGGTTTTGCTCCGGGTAAGCGCCATAATTGTCACCATACCGGTGATTTCGGAGGCTACCGTTCCGGTCAGAATTAAAGCGGGGCTATCCATTATCATCACCGTCATTGTTTTCCCAATGGTGATTGCGCAAATTCCTACCACCGGTAAAATTCACATCATTCAACTGATTATTTTTATGCTCGGAGAGGTCATGATTGGATTGACGATCGGCTTTGTCGCAAGACTGGTTTTTGCCGGCATACGCATGGCTGGAGATATTATCGGTTTTCAGATGGGGTTTTCAGTCGCCAATGTCATTGATCCCTTGAGCAGTCAGATGGTGTCCATTATCACCGAATTACAGTATCTGATCGCCATGCTGTTATTTCTCACCGTTAATGCCCATCACTTGTTTTTTCAAGCCATCGTACAGAGTTACGCGGTTATCACCCCTCTGAGCTTTCATTTGTCCGGGCAGCTCATACAGGTCATTTTTGATGTTTCCAAGGATATATTTGTGATCGCATTGAAAATAGCGGCGCCGATCATGGCCGTGATGATTTTTACCAATGTTGCACTGGGAGTTGTAGCGCGTACTGTACCGCAAATGAATATTTTTATTGTCGGTTTTCCTTTACAAATATCATTGGGACTCATTTTTTTAGGTTTAACCGCGCCGCTTTTCGTAAACATAACGCAAAGCATTTTCAGAGGGTTGGAAGGCAAGATCATTACGATCATGCGCTTGATGTAATAGTGACGGAATAAATAATTGGAAAACGCATAAGTTATAACGAAATATTGACGCAGCTGTCATGAATTTGTTGGGGGCTTAATGGCTGAAAATGATGATCAGGAACGAACCGAGCAAGCCACAGGGAAGCGACGCGAAGAAGCGCGTGAGAAAGGCCAGGTGGCGCGTTCTCAGGAAGTGGTTTCGGTCGGTATTCTGGTTGCTGGCCTCCTGTTTTTTTACTTTGGCGGCTCAACTCTTGTTTTAAAGACAATGAATGTGATGACGGCCGGGTTTCGTGAGGCGGGCCACGTTAATTTGACGCAGGACAGTGTGACTGCGATTATAACCGGTTATATCTTTAACGGTTTTGGCATCCTTTTTCCGCTTTTAATCGCGGTTCTGATTGCCGCCGTATTGGGGAATGTTCTCCAAATCGGCTTTATGTTTTCCACTCAGTCTATTGAACCAAAGTTAGAAAAAATCAGTCCCGCCAATGGGTTTAAAAGGCTCTTCTCATTGCGATCTTTGGCAGAGCTGGTCAAGGGCATTTTGAAGGTTTGTATTATCGGCGGCATCGCTTATATTATCATTCGCAATGAATTCGATAACTTGATTCCTCTGGCGGACCAGTCTGCCTGGGGTGTATTTAGTTATATCAGCGGCATTTGCTTTAAAATACTGCTGGCCATGACCGTTATGCTGGTTTTCCTGGCTATCTTGGATTACGCCTATCAACGATGGGAGTTTGAGAAAAGTATCCGCATGACAAAACAGGAAATCAAGGACGAATATAAAAATACTGAAGGCGATCCGATGATTAAAGCCAGAATTCGCCGTATTCAAAGAGAGATGGCCCAGAAACGGATGATGGCGGAAGTGCCCAAAGCGGATGTGGTTATTACCAACCCGACGCATTTGGCTGTCGCCATAAAATATAATCCGGACGATATGCCGGCGCCGGTTGTGGTGGCCAAAGGGGCGGATTTCATCGCGGAGAAAATTAGAAATATTGCGAAGGAAAATGATGTTCCTCTCATTGAAAATAAACCTCTGGCACAAGTATTGTATAAAATTGTTAAAGTTAACCAAATGGTGCCTGAAGACCTTTACAAAGCGGTGGCGGAAGTCTTGGCATTTGTTTACGAACAGAAGAAAATTAAGATATTCGGGTAAAAGCAATGGCTGACGCACAAGCAACACCAGGCGGAAATGCATTTCTGGAATCGGCAAGATCAAGTTCAGCGATGATTGCGATGGGCGTAATCGCCATTCTGATGGTCATGATTATTCCAATCCCCACTTTTTTACTGGATGTTCTTTTGTCATTCAGTATAGCTATTTCAATCATCATTTTGCTGATGTCGATGTATGTTTTGAAACCTCTGCAATTTTCCGTTTTTCCATCGATTTTGCTGATGGTGACCCTTTTGCGTTTGTCACTGAATGTCGCTTCGACGCGCCTGATTCTTTTGCATGGAAGCGAAGGCGCATCAGCAGCCGGCCAGGTAATTCAGGCGTTTGGGACATTCGTTGTCGGTGGTAATTATGTTGTCGGTTTAGTTGTCTTTCTTGTGTTGGTGCTCATCAATTTTGTGGTTATTACCAAAGGCGCCACCCGTGTGGCGGAAGTATCCGCGCGTTTCACCCTTGATGCCATGCCCGGTAAGCAGATGAGTATTGACGCCGATTTGAACGCAGGTCTAATTTCAGATACCGAGGCGCGTCGCAGGCGCGTTGAGATTGAGCAGGAAGCCAATTTTTACGGCGCGATGGATGGCGCCAGTAAATTTGTCCGGGGTGATGCGGTTGCCGGCATCCTGATCGTGTTAATCAATATCATTGGCGGTTTGATTATCGGCGTGCTGCAAATGGATATGCCGGTAGTAGAGGCCGCACGCAATTATACATTGTTGACGGTCGGCGACGGTCTGGTGACGCAGGTTCCCGCACTGATCGTATCGACTGCGGCCGGTCTTTTGGTTACCAGAACCGCAACATCCACCGAACTGGGCGATGAGGTCAAATCTCAAGTATTTACGCAGCCCCGGGCGATTGCGACAGCAGCCATATTATTGTTTGTTTTTGCATTAATTCCGGGTATGCCCAAAATATCTTTTGTGCTTGTTGCTATGATTATTGCTTTTGCGGCCTGGCGGGTTGTCAAGAGTATTGCCCGGAAAAAAATCGAGGAAGAGGCTCAGGAAAAGGAATTACCGGCGGCTGAGGAAACGGTGGACGTCATTGCTCCACTGGATGCCATGGGATTGGAAGTGGGTTACGCCCTGATTCCCATGGTTGATGCGTCTCAGGGCGGAGAATTGCTTCACCGGATCAAGGCGTTGCGGCGTCAACTGGCCACGGAAATGGGATTCATCATGCCGGCCATTCATATTCGAGATAATTTAAAACTAAAACCGGATGAATACAATGTTTTACTCAAAGGCGTCGAAGTTGCGCATGGCTCCGTGATGGTGGGTCATCATCTGGTGATTTCCGCCGATGACAAGGATTTGAAAATTAAAGGAATCCCCACCAGGGAACCAGCTTTTGGACTGCCTGCCATGTGGGTAGCGGATCGCGACAAAGACGCTATTATGGCCAAAGGATACGTAGTGGTTGATCCGGCCACAGTCATGACCACTCATTTGACGGAACTGACTAAAACCTATGCCGATGAGTTGATGGGACGCCAGGAAGTTCAATCTCTGGTTGATAATCTGGAACAGCTCTATCCGCGTGTCGTGAAAGAGCTGGTTCCCAAAGTGGTTCCCATTAACCTGCTCCATCGCGTTTTACAGCGTCTTTTACGTGAAAGGATTTCTATCCGCGACTTGATAACCATTGTTGAAGCGATCGGTGAATATGTCGCCGTGACTAAAAATGCAGATATTCTTACCGGTTATGTGAGGCAGGCCTTGGGACGGGCGATTACCAAACAGTATCAGGACAGGGACGGCAATATTACGGTGATGCTCATGTCTCCGGATATTGAAGATAAGATCAGCCGTTCCATTTCACATACGGAATATGAATCTTTTGTTTCTCCCGATCCGAATCTTGTCAAAAAAATGGTGACGAACCTGCAAAAAATGATCAATGCGTTTTCTGCAAGCGGCTTGCAGCCTATTATCCTGTGTTCGCCCAATACACGGATTCATTTTCGGAAGATTCTGGAAAAGTTTTATCCCAATCTGGTGATTTTGTCACATAATGAAATATCACGCGAAGCTAATGTAAAATCTCTGGGAATGGTGGAGTAAACCTATGCATGTAAAGCGATATGAAGTATCATCCATGAACGAAGCAATGATGAAGATTAAGAGCGATCTGGGGCCGGATGCGGTCATCTTGTCCACCCGGAAGATCCGCAGCGGGAAACAGGAGACGTTCGAAGTGATGGCGGCGCGCGATGAAAAAACGCTCATCACAGAGAATGTTCCCGTAAGGCCGGATGATTCTTCCAATATTTGTGGTCGGGATAATCAGGCAGATATGTTTGCTTTTTTCCGCGGTGAACTTCAGGAAATAAAAGCATCAATTGACGCCTTTAAAAGACAAAGCTCTTTGAGTCTTGAACTGGCGGAGATAAAGGAAACCATGGATTCTTTCTTTGATATTCTTGGAATGAGGAAAGGAAGAATGCCTGGGAATCTTAACCAAACAATTTATCTGCGCCTGATCGGCAGCGGTTTTTCGCGTGCTGGCGCCTGCCGTATCATGGAAGAGTTAAATCGGGATACTCCTCATGAAGCGCAGCTGAATGAAGCGGAGGCTTTGATCTTGGTGGAAAAGTATATTATGAATGCTTTGCCTGTTTCCGGACAGACCGGAAACGAAAAACGCATTAAGATGTTTATCGGGCCGACAGGAGTGGGTAAGACCACAACACTTGCCAAACTGGCCGCGCGTTATTCGATTATGAAAAAAATGAAAGTCGGTTTAATCACCACGGATAATTTTCGTATCGCCGCTGCTGAACAACTGGAAACGTATGCAAAAATCATGGGGTTGAGAATGGAAAGAGCTTCTAACCGGGAAACATTTGAAAAAGCCTTGAAATCTTTTGCGGATAAGGACATCATTCTTGTAGACACGCCGGGGCGAGCCCATCCGGACGGAGGGTATCAAAATCAGATGGAAAGAACGCTTCCCGAGCAGACCATCGAAACAAATTTGCTGATTAACGCCACGGGTGGAGAAGATTATCTTGAAAATATTGTATCGGAATATTCACGGTTCCCGATAGATCATCTTATTTTAACTAAAATTGATGAATCTAGGCGCTTCGGAATGCTTTACGATGTCATTTGCAAGATGAAAAAACCAGTTACTTATCTGACCTGTGGCCAGAATGTACCCCAGGATATCGAGGAAGTGACAAGGGCCAAGGTGGCCAAGGTGATGTTGAGATGCGCGATTCATTAAATATCGGATGGAAAGAATTTTTATGCAAGTGAAAGAAGGAATGATATGACAGGGGACCAGGCTGCAACGCTTCGTGAAATAAGAAAGAAAGAGGAGGGCGTGCCGGGAAGTTATGCGTTACGCCATCATGATGTTCGGGTAATATCCGTCACCAGCGGCAAGGGTGGGGTGGGAAAAACAAATATCGCGGCAAATCTAGCCTATTTGCTGGCGAAGCAGAAAAAAGCGACGCTGGTGCTGGACGCCGATACCGGATTGGCCAATATTGACGTTATTTTGGGGATAAATTCGCAATACAACCTGTATCATGTATTACAGGGCGAAAAAACATTGCAGGAAACCATTGTCAATGGTCCCGGTGGAATCAGAATCCTGCCGTCGTCATCCGGCATTCCCGAAATGGCCGACTTGTCCCGCGGTCAGAAACTTACCTTGCTTGATGAATTAAATACCCTCAACGATTCGCTGGATTTTATGATAATTGATACCGGCGCCGGTATTTCTTCCAATGTGATGTATTTCAATATGGCCGCAAAAGAAATTATTGTCGTAACCACGCCGGAACCGACTGCGATGACTGATGCATATGCGCTGATTAAAGTGCTTTATCAGCGGCACGCCAAAAAACGCTTCCGCTTGCTTGTTAATATGGTTCGCCATGCAACTGAAGCCAAAGAAATTTACGAGAGGCTAAGCAAGGCGACGGATCATTTTCTGAATTTAACCATTGAATATTTAGGCTATATTGTATTAGATGACAAAATAAGGGAAGCTGTCAGGCAACAAAAACTCATCGCAGAACTTTCTCCTCAGTGTCCGGCTACGCGCTGTCTGGCTAAAATCTCGGAAAAAATATCCACGGAATTTTTGGAAGAGCATGAAAACGGTAGTATTAAATTCTTCTGGGAAGGCGTCATCGGCCAAAGCCGCGCATGAACAAAGGCGTAATGATCTTGTTATGCAGTATGCGCCATTAGTGAAAAATATCGTGGGAAGGATTGCGGCGAAACTGCCTATTGACACAGCGGACAAAGAAGACCTCATCAATGTCGGGATCATCGGGTTAATGTCCGCGCTGGAAAAATATGATAAAACAAGAAATGTTCAATTTGAAACTTATGCAAGTTTTCGCATCCGGGGAGCAGTGCTGGATGAGTTGAGAGCAAGAGACTGGGTGCCCCGCGCGACGAGAAGCAAGGATAATAAAATTGAAAGCGCTATGAACGCGCTTAAGAAAAATCTCGGACGAACGCCGAACGAGACTGAAATTGCCGCACAACTGGACATTTCTTTGGAAGAATATTTTAAACTCCTTGATGACGCCAAGTGTGTTGCGCTGATTTCGACGGAAGATCTGCCGCCGGATTATATGGAAAGATACAGTCGGGAAGACGTCCTTGAGGAAATTAATGAGGGCAATCCACTGAACATGCTTGTGGATATGGAGTTTAAGGATAAGCTGAAACAGGCCATAGAACAGTTGCCCCCAAAGGAAAAACTTGTTTTATCGCTTTACTATTATGAGGAACTGACCATGAAGGAAGCAGGTCGAGTGATGGATTTAACAGAATCACGTGTTTGCCAACTACACGCCCAGGCTGTTTTGCGTTTGCGTAGCATGGTCAAGTTTTCCCGAGAGAAATCAGGCGGGCTGAAATGAAAAAGGTGACATTGGATTTATTGGAAGAATTTCCCAATCCAGAGAAGGAACATCTTAATATTGCCGTTGATATTTCCGAGGCAGAACAAATTTCATGGGAACAGGAAGAAAACGAAGAATCGCTTGAATCACCCAAAGTCGGCCGGCAATGGGCATTCAATAAGTTGTTGTTTATCGCGGCGCCGCTTGTCCTGGCCGTTGTGGCCGTTAGCGGCTCACTCATGTTTTTTTTCATAAAACAAACTTCTCCTGTTTTTCAAACTCATACAAAAGCAAGCGAGAAAAAAACAGTTATCGCCCATCGGGCGGCCATTCCGGCCAAAACAGGTGAAGGTCAACAGGCAGTTTCACGGCCGGATGTTTCGCCTGGAACATTGAAGGTTGTTTATCTGAAAGATTTCATTATTGATCTGAAAGATTCACAAGGAAAGAGTTTCGTGCTGATGTGCGATGTGGCTTTTGATGTGGGCGGTCATACGGAACAGGGGCTGTTGGAGAATAATGCGGCTATCCGCAATATTATTTATAAAACAGCGCAGAGCCGAAATGTTGTTGCATTGAGATCCGTGGAGGAGCGGAAAAAGATGAAGATGGAATTAGTATCTGCGTTGGAAAAAATACTGGGCGAGGGATCCGTGAAAAATTTATATTTCATGAATTATTTTATCATGTAATCATTCACTGACGACTTTGAGGTGCAACATGTTTCCGGAAACGATAATAGAGAAAAAGCAAATTTACCAGGCATTGGAAGATGATTTTACATCCACAGTTATTCGTGAGCTTATGCCGGGCATACTGCATAATTTCGCCAATCCTTTGAATGGCATTATGGGTCGTTCAAAATTGTTACAGAAACGCATGGATGACGCATTGAAAAAAATTAATGAGAAATATCCGGAAACTGCGTCAGCCATGCAAGATGAATTCCAAAGGATAAAAAACGATATTCATTCGATCAATAAGGAATCAGATTCTTTCTTTGACATATTCCGTGATGCATCCGGAAAATTTTATGCTCTAGTTGCTAAAGGGGAGGGGAAAATTGATATTTCCCAATTATTGGCCGGAGAAGCGCGTTTTACGAACTTTTATCTGGATTTTAAACATGAAATAACAAAAAATGTATCTTACGATACCAATCTTCCTTACATTAAGGGAAATGAGGCGGAATTGTCTTTAGTATTCTGGCGATTAATCCGTTTTGCCATGACGCGGGCGCTAAACAGTGAAAGCAAAGAATTATTTTTAACAACACAGCACGATCATGAGAAGATTACCGTATTGATAAAATATTCCGGTGATCCCGTCCCGGAAGGCGATGGGCTCATGATCAGTCAATATTTGCAGGATCTTCTGCCCAGCATTGCGGATGTAAAAATGGAAAAAGGTGTTTTACTGGCTTTCATGATATTGAAAAAATATCTGGCGCAGGTTCAGTTTTCAGCAATAGACGGCTTGAACACGATTTCGGTTGCGATGCCTTATGCAGTTTCAGCCGGATGAAATAGAAAACATTAAAGAAATTATATAGTATTGACGATTCAGAACAAGAGGCGAGTATGCTGTTACAAGATTTAAAGTGAAATTGGGGAAAAAGACATGGTTACGGCCATCGATGTTCAACAATCCATCATTCAGACGACGGCTGCGGAGAAGATTCAACAGATCCAGCAGCAGCACGCGGATATGCAGCAGAGATATAACCAATTGAAATTGTCGGAAGAAGATCGTCTGGCAAGAGAAAAAGTCAATCAATTTCATGAAGCGGATAAAGCAATTATCCGCAATAAAGAAGAAAAAGAGGACAAAGAGGACAAGAGAAGAGGCAAACATTCTCCGAAGCATATCGAACTTTTTACAGACGAGGACGATGAGGCATCAGAGGAAGGAGGTCACATTAACATTAAGGTATAAAATGACCATGCTCAATTCTTTATATTTACAAATATTCATAGATTTTGCTTTGCTCGTTGCTGTTGCCGTTCTTTTGTGGCGTGTAAACGCCAATCTGAAAAAACCTTTGATGAAATCCCATCAAGAGATGATGAAGGAACTCAAAGCGATTATGGCCGAGTCACAGGCTTCCTCTGAGACCTTTCTTCAAGCATTGGAACAAAGCCGTTTGACGCTCAAAGAAATAGCACTGGAACTCGAACTCAAAGAACAGAGAGTGAAAGCCTTACTGGCAAGGTCTGACAGCGTGACCGAAGGTAAGAAAGAAAAATGCTTGACCGGTACTGCTCATGAAAAATATCAACAGGTTGTGGATATGCTCAGAAAAGGTTATTCAGAGGCGCAGACAGCTGAGGCTGTTGGCTTGACTGAACCGGAAATCGGATTGATCGTTGATCTTCACAGGGTAAAAAAAGAGAATTCCTGATGGCTGTCTCTCCTGTCATTCCACATATTTCCGCTAAAATTAGCGAAGTCGCGCACGTTACCAAAGAAAACCTTCCTTTATCCAATCTTCTTGCACCCGGTGAAACGCTGACGGTCAGTGTTCTTGAAAGGCTTTCTCCCAATCAATATCGCGTATCGTTAAAAAATGTTTTCCTGACGGCGACATGCGATCTTCCTTTGAACATTGGCGAAAAAATTCAGGTAAAAGTTCAGAGCATTCAACCGCAGATCATTTTCAGCATCAGAGACGCCCAGAAACAAAGCCCTGATATGAAAATCAACGAAGGGCTGATTCATTGGCGAATGAATCCAGATTCGTTTACGCAACTATTAAGCAAAGTAAATGATTTCTTGCAGATGCTCAAATCAGGTGATTTGCCCCTAAATGCGTCCGCAAAAGAGATAGACAGCCTGGTAAGATTGTTCAAGGATGTCGTTTTTTCAACACAGACAAAAATGAATCCGATGTTTGTGAAAGACTTTATTAACAAACTGGGATTATTGATGGAAAATGATTTAAGTAAAATGTCTTTGCAATCGGCGCGGGGAGGCGACGTTCCATTGTTGATGGATAATTTAAAAGCTTCTTTGCTGAAATTATCGGCGGAATTGTCAGAGGCGCTTCGCAATAGTTCGAAATTTGACGCAGAGGTGACGGCGAAACTGATGAATTTAGCTTCATTTACATCTGAGGCTCTTCGCACGATTGAAGCTAAACAAGCGGTCAATATCATTTATCAGCAGAATGAGTCAGGATTATATTTACAGATTCCTCTGGCGGCGGGAAATTCTTTGCGTCAGGCGGATATCTTCATTACCCCTGATGATAAAAATGCATCGAGTCCCCGGAAATATTCTTTCTGTTCCATTATGATTTTTCTGGATTTAGATTATTTGGGAGAACTTTCGATAGAAGCGTCTGTTCGTGAAGGACATGTTCGTTGTGTGATCAAGTGTGAGTGTGAAGAGATCACACAGCTGGTTGCCGCATCCGCTGGTCAATTAAAAGAAGCTTTGAGCCGCATTGGTTATGGTGTTGAGCAGATTGATTGTTTGAATGCTTCTGCATTGGAACGCAAAAGAGCGGAATATATTGAACAGCAATTATTGGGTTCTGTTGATCTGGTGAATTATTTTGTTTGAAAGTGTAACATGGAAGAAAACAGAGAGAAAAAAAGGGACGCCAGAATAGCCGCCGCCATTAAATACGACTCGGAAAAAAGCAGTGCGCCTGCTGTTACGGCTAGCGGCAAAGGAGCGATTGCCGAAAAAATAATTGCACTGGCGCAGGAAAATGGCATTCCCATTAAAGATGATCCCGCTCTCGTGCAGATATTGAGTAAACTCAAGGTCGGCTCGGAAATTCCGGTGGAACTTTACTGTGCAGTAGCCGAAATTCTGGCCTTTGTATATTCCCTCAACGAAGAGCAACGCATTAAAAAATCAACGTAGTACTTGAAATTGCTTTTATCTGGATTTCTTCGAGCCGGTTCTCTAATGAATGACCATTCAAGCTTTTCAACCCGGAAAAATATTCCCTGTGATAAATAATTGCCTGATGAACATTATGATTGAATGCTTGCCGTTGACATTCACTATATATGTTTTAATAGATTGAATAGAAAATGTTTTTTAAAATAGTAGTTATATCAGTATTATAGATTTATTTTTCACGCAGAAGAACCTCTATGCTATCGTAAATATATTCTGGCACATCACTTGCAAAAGAGATGAATAAAAAGGAGAGCGACAATGCTTTATGATGTGACGGATGTAGCAAGAGCGGGAGCAAGAAAACTGACGCAACTGGATTTTGTGACCAACAATCTTGCCAACGCATCCACGAACGGATTCAAAGCAGAACATTTATATTTTGCGATGAAGGGAAAGCCGGCTCAGGAAGAAGCTCTTTCTTCTTTGGGAAACACGGTTTCGCATATGGACTATTCTCAGGGAACCTTGAGAGTAACCGGTAATTCGCTCGATCTGGCCATTGAAGGAGATGGTTTTTTCACAATTCAGAGCATGCAGGGCGATGCCTACACAAGAAACGGCAGTTTTGTGCTCAATAAGAATAAAGAGCTGGTTACACTAAGTGGCGAATATGTTTTAGGCCAGGCCGGAAAAATAGTCGTTGATGGAAAGGATGTCAGCATTGACAAGGACGGGACGATTTCTGTGGATGGAACTCCCGCAGGCAAATTAAAAATTGTGGATTTTGACAATGTGCAAGCGCTTACGCGTTCAGGTGAAGGCCGTTTTCTGGATAGTGGAAAGGCTGGCTTGAAGGAGGCGGGCTCATACCGCATCGCCGGTGGGTATCTGGAAATGTCCAATGTCAACGCGGTGCGGGAAATGACTGATATGATTGAAATTCAACGTGCTTTTGAAGCCTATCAGAAGGTGATCCTAACCTTGCAGACCATGGACAATATCGCTACTAACCGAATAGGAAAAGTCGGTTAAAGGAGTAAATTATGATTCGATCACTATGGACGGCGGCGACCGGCATGGTTGCCCAGCAAATTGAACAGGATGTTGTTGCCAATAATCTGGCCAACGTCAGTACGGTCGGCTTCAAGAAGTCGCGGGCAGATTTTATGGATCTGATGTCTCACATTTATGCCAAGTCCGGCGCAGAAACAACACAGGGTGGTCAACTGCCCACCGGTTTTGAGGTTGGCATGGGAGTAAAGCCCATATCCACGCAAAAGCTTTTTACAGAAGGCGACCATGTCCTTACCGGAAACCAGTTTGACTGGGCCATAGATGGCGAAGGCTTTTTCCAGATTGATGATAACGGAACGACGTATTACACACGCGCCGGTAATTTCAAACTGGACAAAGACGGAGCGGTCGTCAATTCCGAAGGTCTCAAACTGGTGCCAAATATCACCGTTCCATCAGGTACGGTAACCTTTACGGTGGATACCGGAGGCACTTGGACAGCCGCGGACCAGGAAGGCAATGCTTTGGCCACGGGCCGGCTGGAGCTGGCAACATTTGTCAATAACGCAGGTCTGACCAGCAAGGGAAGAAATCTCTTTGCCAAATCGGTGGCTTCCGGTGATGCGGTTACGGGGAATCCCGGAGAAAATGGTGTCGGAACGATTTCACAGAACTTTCTGGAACTGTCCAATGTGAATGTAGTGGATGAAATGGTCAGAATGATTGTCGGTCAACGGGCTTATGAAGTCAATTCCAAGGCGATTCAGACCGCCGACAGTATGTTGGGCATTATCAATAGTCTCAAGAGGTCATAATCCATGAAGTCATTGCACGTAAAAGAAATCTGTTGCGCTTTAATGGTTTTCTTCTTGGCGCTTGCTCAACCGTCATGGGTCCTCTGTCAGCAGAGTCAAGAAGAACTGATCATGGAGCAAATTCGCCGGCATGTCACTCAAAATATGCCGTGGCCAGCTGAAAATATGCGGATAGAGTTTCTTTCCCGGATAACTTCCATGGAAAAAATGCCTGGGAAAAAAATAACATACAGCATTGAAAGCCGGCCCAATGAGCAGTTTCTTGGCGACACGTCCTTTGGCGTGCGTATTTTTTCCGACAATATTTTCGTCAGAGAAATGACGGCTCGCGTCCGTATTGAAGTCCTGAGAAATCAAGTTGTCAGCGCGTCTGCCATTTCGCGGGGCAGCATTTTAACGGACGGTAATGTAACTGTTTCTCAAAAATGGGTACGAAATATTCCGATCAATGCCGTCTCATCTCTGGATGAAGTTTTGGGGAAAACGCTTATTGTGGGAGTGGGACCGAATACAACCTTGACAAAAACAATGCTCAGAGAAACGACGCCGGTGAAAAAGGGAAAAATGGTGCAAGTGATTCTGGATAATGGCGTTATGAAGATGCTGACCAGCGGTGTGGCGGAGGAAGATGGCGCGGAAGATACACAGGTGAAAGTGCGTAATCTGCATTCCAATAAAGTCATTTTTGCCCGGGTGATTGGCCAGGGAAAAGTTCAAGTGGATTTTTAAAAAAAAGAGGCTGATATGAAAAAAACATTGCCCATCGTAATTTTATCCGTTGCATCCTGTTTCTTCATGATGGCTGGTTGCGCATCTAGGCAAGAAATCGTTCGACCGGATATTCCTGAGACGCCTGTCCAGCGGTTTGAGCAGACGGCACCCGGGTCCATCTGGAGGGGAGAAACAGACAAAAGCCTGATGTTTACGGACCGTAAAGCCAGATATATCAATGATATTGTTACAATTATTGTTTCAGAAACCGCTTCGGGACTGAACAAGGCTTCTACTGCAACCAGCCGTGACAGTTCAACTTCCGCTTCCATTGATGCTTTTTTCGGTCTGGAAAATTCCGTGATGGGTTCCAATGCGAATATGGGCGGAAAAATCGCCCTGGGTGGTAAATCGGCCAATGAATTAAGCGGTCAGGGAAACACGGCCCGTAACAATACACTTGTGGCCCGCATTACCGCGCGCGTGATCCGTGTTCTGGATAACGGCAATCTGATGATTGAGGGCCGGCGCCAGGTCACCATCAATGCGGAGGATCAGTATTTGATTATCGGCGGTGTGATCCGGCCTCAGGATATTACCGCGGATAATACAATTGCATCGCAGTACATTTCCGATGCTCGTATTGTCTATACAGGCGAAGGCGTTATCAATGACAAGATGAGACCGGGATGGATGACCCGCGTGGTGGATTGGGTTTGGCCCTTTTAACAGGAATATGGGGATGGTTCTATGAAAACGAAGAAATTCAGTATCAGTCTTATCGTATTGATCATGGTCAGTTTTTTGCCAAGCTTTGCCTGTGCATCCCGCATAAAGGATATTGCGACGATTGGCGGAGTCCGTGACAACCAGCTTGTCGGTTATGGCGTCGTTGTCGGTCTGGCCGGCACGGGCGACGATCTGGCTAAAAATCTTTTCACGCGCGCTTCACTGGCCAATATGATGAATCGTCAGGGAGTGTCCATGAAGGATCAGCTCGCTACCCTAAAAGCCGATAATATTGCCGCTGTTATGGTGACCGCCACGTTGCCGCCATTTGCCAAAAACGGCTCCAAAATTGATGTGATGGTTTCTTCCGTTGG
>CAZBGE010000047.1:0-22370 GCA_964491435.1 uncultured Smithella sp. | reverse complement strand
TCGTCCCAGCGGCTGTAGGCGATTTCCAAATCAGCATCCAGCGCTGCAAGCCGGGAATTCACATCCAGCACATGGGCGGGGGTGCTGGTTTTATACAGATCGGCGGAATTCAGTAATTCCAGGAGTTGAGACTTTTCTTTTTCCATCTGCTCGATTTTCAGAGGCAGTTCTTCGAGCTCTCGTGTTTCCCTGAAAGACAGTTTGGTTTTTTCTTTCGGCTGCTTTTCCTTTTTTGTCTTTACCTCTTTGGGTGCGGCTTTCAATACCTCCTTTACCTGAGCGCGCTGTCTGAGCCAGTCGTCATAGCCTCCCACATATTCCTGAAGACGGCCTTCTCCTTCCAGAACGATGGTGGAGGTAACAACGTTGTTGAGAAACGTCCGGTCGTGGCTGACCAGCAGGATCGTTCCCCTGTATTCCAGCAGGCGGTCTTCCAGAAGTTCCAGGGTTTCCGCGTCAAGATCATTGGTGGGCTCATCCAGCACAAGAACGTTGGACGGCATGCAAAAGAGTCTGGCCAGCAAGAGGCGGTTTCTCTCGCCACCGGAAAGAGATGCAACCGGCGCAAGGATCTGCGCGGGCGGAAACAGAAAATCCTGCAGATAGCCTACAACATGTCGGGCAGCGCCGTTGATAAAAATGGTGTCGTTGCCGTCGGCAATGTTGTCCCGGATGGATTTGCTCTCGTCAAACTGCGCCCGCAGTTGATCGAAATAGGCAATCGCAATCCCCGACCCCAGCCGTATCTTTCCCGTAGAGACGGGCAGTTCGCCCAGCAATACTTTGAGCAGCGTGGTCTTGCCGGACCCGTTGGGGCCGATGACGCCGACGCGGTCGCCGCGCATGATGCGCGTGGAAAAAGCATCGATAATTTTCCTGTCGCCCCACGCGAAGCTGATCTTTTGGGCTTCGGCCACCAGTTTGCCGCTTTGTTCAGCTTCCGAGACGGCAAGACGAATGTTTCCTTCCCTCTCCCGACGCTGCGCCCGCTCCTCGCGCAGCGCCAGCAGCGCGCGCACGCGGCCTTCGTTTCTAGTGCGCCTGGCCTTGATGCCCTGCCGCACCCAGATTTCTTCCTTCGCCAGTTTTTTATCGAAGTTCTGCCGCTGCTTTTCTTCCGCCTCCTGCATGGCCTGCCGTCTTTCGAGGTAGGTTGCGTAATTGCAGGAAAAAGATAGAAGCTTGCCGCGGTCGATTTCCACGATGCGCGTGGCGATTTTCTGTAGAAAGGTCCGGTCGTGCGTGACAAAGAGGATGGTCTTGTCGAAGTTTTGCAGAAACTCTTCCAGCCAGATGATGGAGGCGATATCCAGATGGTTGGTGGGCTCATCCAGAAGCAGGATATCCGGATCGGCTGCCAGCGCTCGTGCCAGCAGCACCCGGCGTTTCAGTCCCGCGGATAACAATCGAAATTCAGCATTTTCATCCAGACCGACCCGCGAAATGACGGCTTCAATCTTTTGATGATACTGCCAGGCGCCAACCGCTTCCAGCCGGTGCTGCACCTGTTCCATTTTGCCCAGCAGGCCCAGATCATCGCTCCGGGTCATTTGCAGGGTCAGGTCGTGATAAGCGTGCAGTAAATCCAGATGGATTTGATTGCCGGAGGCGACCACGTCGTAAACTGCGCCCGGCAAATCGCCTATGTCCTGCGGCATCAGGGCAATCCGCACATTTTTGTCGCGGATCAATTCGCCGCTGTCGGGCGGAATGTCGCCGTGCAGCAGTTTCATCAGGGTGGATTTGCCCGAACCGTTTCGTCCTAAAAGCCCGATGCGCTCACCGGCTTCAATCTGGAGCGTTGCACCGTCAAGCAGCAGCGGCCCGCCGAAACTTACGGAAATGTTATTGCACCAGATTAAGGCCATAAAATCTTTTCTGCTTCATCATATTCATCCCGGAAGTTTTCCACTGAGAAAGTATCAAATGATGCGTCCCGGCGATTGCCGGCTTACTTTCTGGGGTAATTCTTCCCGGCGGCCACCGGAGGCGCAGAGCCTTTTTCTCTCTTCATGCCGCACTGACAGATGTCGAGATCCCTCGTTGGCGTAAGGCCCAGGTCAATGATCATTTCGTGATCAAGCTTGCTGTCTCGTCCGGCGGTGGTCAGGTAATTTCCCGTCATCAGAGAGTTGGCTCCCGCGATAATACCCAACGGAAGCAATTGCCGGAGATTCTTTTCCTTGCCTCCGCAAAGTTTGATGTCCTTATCCGGCAGCATAAAGCGAAAAACGGCAATGGTCATGAGGATTTCCATGGGCGGCAGTGGACGCTGGCTGTCGAGCGGCGTTCCTTTGATCGGGGTGAGGATGTTGACGGGTATGGAATCGACATCCAGATCACGCAAGGCCGCGGCCAGCTCAATGCGGTGCGTGACTCCTTCGCCCATGCCGATGAGCGTTCCCGCGCAAACACTTAGCCCGGCGTTTTTCGCGGTGCGGATCGTTTCCACGTTTTCATCATAGTCATGAGTTGTGCAGATGTTTTTAAAGAAAGTGCGGGCTGTTTCGAGATTGTGGTGATAGCGGATGAGTCCGGCGGTTTTGAGATCAAGGGCCTGCTGCTCATTAATGAAGCCGAGGGAGGCGCAGGGAGAAATGCCGATTTTGCGCATTCCTTCGATAGCTCTGAAAATTTCCATCCATTCCCTTTTACTCTTCACAGACCTGCCGCTGGTGACAATGCCAAAAAAATCCGCCCCGTCTTTTTTGGCGCGGGCTGCTTCGGCCAGCATCTGCTTTGCGGTTTTCAGCGGGTAGGAAGGAGTTTCCGTCTGGTAATGTGACGATTGCGCGCAGAATTTGCAGTCTTCGGAACATTGACCGGACTTGGCGCTGGTGATGCCGCAAAGAATAATCTTTTTTCCTTTAAAATGTTCGCGGAGATCGGACGCTGCGGCGAAAACATGGCAGGGGGCGCCTGACCCTTCTATAAAAAGTTCCAGTGCCGAGGATGCACGGAGGCCCGAGCCTTTAATTGCCTTATTTTTGAGTTTGTCGATCAAATCCATGGCCTTTTCCTCATGCTGTTTCATCGAACCGGCATTTCAGGGTTAAAACGCCATCCTCATAAGACGTGCGGATTGGATACGGCAGTTTTTTAAACAAGGCGAGCATGGAAAAATTCTCTTTGAGCACGAGAGCGTCCAGACCCGTGAGACCGTTGGCCAGTGCGGCGTCCACAACTTTTTGCTGAAGCCGGACGGCGATTCCCTTTCCCTGCCAATCCTTGGATACGGAATAGGCGACCTCGCCTGCGCCGCTTCCTTCCAGAAAATAGCCGCCGATGCCGATAATCCGGCCGTACCCTTCTTCGCCCAGGTAGGCGACAATGGAAAAATTCCGTGTGTAGTCCACGATGAACATATCCTTCATTTCGTCCCAGTAAAAATGATGTTTTCTTCCGAAAAAACGTTTGGCGATATCTTTTTCTTCCATTTCATAAAAATGTTCCTGAATGAGACGGTCGTCAACGGTTTTGACGGGACGCAGGGTGACCTTTTGACCGGCGATGGTCAGCACTTCTTCCAGCCAGGCCGGATATGTGCCAAACTGGGATTCGTAGAGTTTGCGTTCCTGGCCGATAAGTCCCGCCTGCCTGGCTTGTTCAAAAAGCTGTTCGCGGAAATTCGGATGAGCGATGCTGATCATCGCCATCGCGCGTTCCTGGACATTTTTACCGAACAGGTTGACTGCGCCGTATTCAGTCACCACATAGGTCACATCGGCGGCCGGAATGGCCACGGTTCCCGCGGCCTGCTCCAGGACAATGTTGCTGGAAAGTTCGTTTTCGCTGGTGGCAGGGAGAACGACAATGGATTTGCCGCCCGGCGCCATCGCCGCCCCGCGGCTGAAATCCACCAGGCCGGCCACATCGGCAAAGTGGTTTTGAGCCGATCCGTCGGCGGCCACCTGGCCCTTGAGGTCAATCGAGGTCACCCGGTTGATGGCGGTCATTTTATTATGCCGGGCAATCATGACCGGATTGCTCACATAATCGCAGGGCCGGAATTCAATGGCGGGATTTCCGTTCAGGTACTGGTACAGGCCCTCGGAGCCGAGAGCGGCGGAAGCCACCATCTTGCCTTCGTTGAATCCTTTTTTCCGGTTGGTGATCACGCCCTTTTGGGCCAGATCCTTCATCACGTCCAGAATCATCAGCGAATGAATGCCGAGATCTTTCTTGCCGCCCAGCGCCGTGGAAATAAGTTCCTGTGAAAAACCGGGGCTGATGTGCAGGGTGGATCCGTCTTCAATCAAAGAGGACAAAAGTTTGGAGATCCGATCCGTGCTGTTGATTTTCGGCGTTGGATAGGCCGACAAAATCTCTTCCTCATACTCGACAATAAAATCCACGTCATCCACATGAATCATCCCGTAACCGGGAACCACGGGCATTTTCGGATTGACCTGAACAATGACGACGTCCGCCGCCTGGGCGGCCGCCAGCGTAATATCGACGGATATGCCCAGATTGAGCCAGCCGAAAGCGTCGGGGGGCGCGGTTTGAATCAGGGCGCAGTGAATGGGAATGTGGCGTTTGAGAAACAGGGAAGGGACTGTGTAAAGATTCATCGGGGTGAGGAAACGCCGTGAAGCCGTCAGTCCCTTGATCATGCCCGATCCCTGATAAATGGAGCGCACATGATAGCAGCGCCCCTGCGTTTCATCCGCTACCAGTCCCATGAGCGATCCTTCCAGGTTGAGGAAGCGCACGACCTCCACGTCTGAGAAATTGTTTGTATGATCAATCAGCGTATTGACAAGATGCTGCGGCTCGCCGCAGTAGGAACCGATAAAAACCCTTTTGCCGCGCGAAATGGAACTGATGGCCGTCTGGGCGGAGACAACCTTGTCCTGATAAGATTTTGCCACACCTAACCTCCTGAAATTAAATAATATCCGTACTGTTTTTAAATTTCATGACAGGAAAGCTGAAAGTGAAAACCATGATGACCATGAGTCCTTTGCATACCTATGCAAAATCCACAACATGGACATTCCCGCGAAGGCGGGAATCTGGAATCAGTTGAAAACACTGGATTCCCGCCTTCGCGGAAATGACGGCAAAAGGCATTTTTCAAAGGTCTCACCATCGCTTAATACTAAGCACAGTTGCCGCGAGAATAGTGAAAATGGACATTAATGTCAATGAAAGATTCTGGAATCCGCAAATTTTCACAACGAAGATTTTCTTGACAAGCAAGAGCTATCTTTTTATAGTTCAGCCGGAAAAAATAAAGGTCTTGTGCCTCGGATTTGAGAACTATGACGCCCCAAAAAACAATTTTCAGCCTTCTTTTGCTGCTGTTGTGCGCATTTCACGCCCACGCCCAGAAACCTGAAGAGACATTGCCGTATCAACAGGACAGCCTGGTAAAGTTTGCTGAATCTTTCGTCGGGAAACCGTATGTCTTCGGCGGCGTCAATCCCAAAGGTTTTGATTGTTCCGGATTTGTATATTATATTTACAATAATTTCGATATGAAGGTTCCCAGAGTTTCATCGGCTTATTCCCGTTTTGGAAAAGAAGTGACCCTGGAAAGTTGCCAAAAAGGAGACATTATCTTGTTTACCGGCACAAATTATGACCGTTCGGTAGTCGGACATATCGGCATTATCATCTCTGATCAGGGAGAGCCGGTGCGCTTTATTCATTCCTCATCCTCCAAAAAGCATCGGGGCGTTGTCATCACTGATTACATTAACTCCGGATATCCCAGGAGATATATGGGGATCAGAAGACTGTAAAACATCAAAAATATTTGAGAGATGCTTTTCCCTGAGCAATCCTGATAATTCATGAAAAGAATTCATGCGCATATTTTTCTGCAAGTTCTGACGCTCCTGCTGTTTGTAATTCCGGCAGCCGGTGCAGAGCGCCGGGTCAATGAAGATCTCTGCCGTCCGGCCGAGATGGAAAGCGCCATCGCTGCTTACCGGCAACTGGAAGCTAACGGCGGCTGGCCGGAAGTACCGGGCGGCGCCACTCTCCGCGAGGGAGAAAAGAATGAACGCATTGCCTTGATCAGGCAACGCCTCGCGGCAAGCGGCGATTTGGCGGCGCCGGGAGACCATCCGGAAGTTTTCGACGCTATCCTCAAAGAGGCTGTGCAGAAGTTTCAGGCTCGTCACGGCCTGACAACCGATGGTCATGTCGGGATAAAAACTCTCAGGGAACTCAATGTATCCATAAGCGATCGCATCCGGCAACTTAACGCAAACCTTGCGAGTTGCCGGCAGTTCCCATCGTTTCCGGAGAGCAGTTATATCCTAGTGAATATCCCGGACTTTACCCTCAGGCTTTATGAGGACAGCAAGCTCTTTCTTTCGATGCCGGTCATTGTCGGCAGAACCGACCGCCAAACTCCGGTATTCAGCAGCCGCATAACCACCCTGATTCTCAATCCAACCTGGACCGTGCCGCAAAGTATCGCCGCCAAGGATCTTCTTCCCAAAATTAAAAAAAACCCGCACTACCTGAAAAAGTCGAACTTTCGGGTATTAACGGGCGCGAAGGGCGGCAAGGAGATTGATCCTTCCACAATTGATTGGTCAAGCCTTTCACCGTCTGATGTTCCATACCTTTTTCGCCAGGCTTCCGGACCAGCCAACGCCCTTGGCCGCGTGAAGTTTCTCCTTCCCAATTCCGATGATATCTATCTGCACGACACGCCGGGAAAGGCTCTGTTCCAAAAAGATGTACGCGCATTCAGCTCCGGATGCATCCGGCTGGCAAAGCCACTGGATCTTGCCGTTTATCTTATGCAAGGATACCCCATGGGGTCGCTGGAGTCTTTGACCGCCGCAATTTCCCGTAAAAAAACGCAAAGTCTGGCCGTTCCCTCGCCCATGGTTGTCCATATCGTGTATATGACCGCCTGGGTTGAGCCTGACGGTACTATCCAGTTCCGGTCCAATCTTTATAACCGGGAACCGTCCCGTCAATAAGTGATGGCTCCACCGGCACTAACATTAAGAAACGGATGGTAAAAAATGAAAAAAATAATGTTAATGGTGATTCTGGTATTCGGTCTTGCCCAAGGTCCTTTATTTTCCGCGGAAACGCAACCCCGTCCTGGCTATCTCGATGAACCGGTCCAATTGAAAATAATTGGTGAAATCAGGGAAGGTGAAAGATACCCGCTCATGATCTTTCTGCCGTTTACAACGGGCAGCGCGGAACAATATTTTTCACAGGTCAGCCCTTACATAGGATTGGATAATTATTTTGCGATTATTCCTCAAGGCACGGCGCAGGTGGCGGATTATCTGCCGGATTTCTATTCCTATCTTTTATGGTTTGAAAAACGCCTGATGACGGATCTGAAGGAAATCCTGAAAAATAATCCCATTGATCCGGATAAAATCTATATTAATGGCTATTCTCTGGGCGGGGATCTTTCCTGGGCTTTGCTGATCAGGCAGAAAGAACTGCTGGCCGGAGCTTTTATTTTGGGCAGCCGGTGCAGTTATGTTCCCAACAAGAAGGATTTGAAATATCTCAAAGAACACAAAAAAAAGATTGTTCTGCTGATGGGCGATAAAGATTTGCCGGACAGAGTGAAGGGCATGGTCAACGCTGCAAGGCTGGCGGAAAAAAATGGTCTGACTTACTGGCATTGGACATTTGAGGGAGAGCATATTATTCCGCCTCAAGAGTTGAAAAAAGTCTTTGAACTGCTGCTGGGAACAAATAACAGTGGAAATAGCGCCGCTACTCCGGTCCCGTCAGGCAAAAAAGGAGAGCAACCGGAGCATGGCCTGCTGAAAAGCCCGGAAACAAGCCAATTTATGGTCGAAGGCATGCATTAAACCGCAAAGGAGGATGATATGATGACGAAAAAACTGTTAATTTTTTTGATAATGGGGTTTTTCATGACGGTCTCCCTCTGCGAGGCCAGCGATCCTGATGAGTGGATGAGGTTTTACAAGGAAGTAAGCGCAAAATGCGCCAAAGCCAGCGGATTAAAGAAAGCCAGGCAAGCCGGAGAGTTGGGGGAGAGCTTCTCCATGGCCGATGATGCTTTTGAAGTGGTTTTAATACGAGGTCTTCACAGTGACCCGGACAGGAAAAATGCCCCAGGAAATTCACTTTGCCTGTTCAACAAAGTGAAAAGGACTTGCGAATGCAACGAGGTGGATCAGTGGTTCAAGGGCGGCAAATGATCCGTCAGCAACTTCATGGCGTCAGTGAATTTGAAAAACAGGAAAGGCGGTCTTAAGGGGGATGGTTATTTGTTGCATGAAATAGCCGGTGATGTTAAAGAATTACCATAGCAGATGACTAAACGGCCATAAAAAGGAGATGATCTATGTTCCAGATTGTAAAGGACCAGACGTTCAATGATCAGGAGATAATATTCAAAGAAGGATCATTTGGTGATTGGATGTATGTTATTGAAGAAGGAACCGTGGAAATTTCCAGAACCGTCGAAGGTCAAAAAATTATTATTGCGAATCTGAAAGCCGGAGAAATTTTCGGAGAAGTGGCCTATATTAACAAGGAAGGCCGTTCAGCTACGGCGATGGCGCTGGGTAAGACCACCATCGGAATGATTGACCGGGATTTTTTTGACCGGGAATTCAATGGACTCTCCAGCGCATTTCAGAGGCTTTTAAAAACTCTGGCTCAGCGTCTGAAAATGACAACGGATATTCTGATGGCGGCTAAAACGCATCAGGAACCGTAGCGTGACAGGTTAAGACGAAAGAAATCCAATCTGCATGATATTTTATCTTCGTTGGCAAGACGAAGACGGATGAGACAAGGGTCTGTCTGCGCTTTTTTTGCCATCGCCGATTTTATACTTCCCAGGCGGCCTTTGCTCCTTCCGTGGTCGCTTCAATAATCCGGCGCGGCGCGGAGGCGTCGCCCACCACAAAGTGGCGGATACCTTTTTTGAGCAGCATTTCTTTCAGCTCCGTTCTGGGCGTGACTCCGATGGCGACAACCACCTGTTCTACCGGCGCCAGCCTTTTTTTCTCGCCTTTCATCTCCACAACAACCGCTTTTTCTTCAATTTTCTTCACCGTCGCGCCAAACAGCAATTTTGCGCCTGTTTCCTTCAGGCGCCGGTACAGCATCTGACCGTGCGCCGCCTGCGGCAGCACGGGCGGCCGGGTCAGCATTTCCACCACGGTGATGTCCGGAATGCCCTTGTCCCGCAAAAAGTCGGCTGTTTCCAGACCGACCAGTCCGCCGCCGATGACCACAACCGGACTTTGCGGCTGAATCGTCCCATCCAGAATTTGCCAGGCATCGCAAACAACAGAGGAGTTGACGCCTTCCACCGGGCAGGCGGTTTTATCCGCGCCGGCCGCCAGAATCACAACTTCCGGATGGCCTTCTTCCATCATGGCTTCCGAGACTTCCACGCCGGTTTTTATGTTGACTCCCTGTTTCCGGCATTTTTCGGTAAGAGTGTGGATATAGCGGCCGTAAACATCCTTGTGCGGCGCCAGTGCGGCATAGCGCACATTGCCGCCGGTGCGGCTTTCCCGTTCAAAGAGCGTCACGCGATGACCCAGGCGCGCCGCTTCCAAGGCAGCCGTCAGGCCGGCCGGACCCCCGCCCACCACCCAGACGACCCGGCTGACTTTGGCCGGTCCTGCGGGATAAAGAAGCTCCTGTCCGGTTTGGGGGTTGATGGCGCAGCGCACCGGCTGCGCCTCCAGCGCCAGACGCTCAATACAGCCCTGATTGCAGGCCAGACACTCCAGGGTGTCTTCCGGATGGCCGGCCAGGGTGTTTTTCAGAAAATCAGGGTCGGCGAGATGCTGACGCCCCACGGCGATCATATCGGCGTCGCCGCGCGCGATTGCTTCATCCATCGCACACGGGTCCGTATAGCGGCCGACGGAGATGACCGGCACGGTTGCAACTTCCTTCACTTTCCTGGCCAGAAAAGACTTGAAGCCCGGCGGATATTCGACAGGCGCGCTGGCATTGGGCGTATCGGTATTGACTTCGGCATTGCCGTGCGTGCCGAAAGAGACATTGAGCACATCCGCGCCGGCTGCGATCAGATCAGGAATAATCGTCTGCATGTCGCTGATGGTATAGCCGCCTTTGATGCATTCCTCGCCGGAAATGCGGATGGAAACGGGAAAATCCGGTCCCACCTGGCGGCGCACTTCGCGCAGACATTCCAGCATGAAGCGCGCACGGCCTTGAAAATCGCCGCCGTATTCGTCCGTGCGGGCATTGGAGAAAGAGGACAAAAACTGCATCAGCAGGTAGCCGTGCGCCCCGTGCAGCTCGACCATGTCAAAGCCCGCGGCCTGGGCTCTTTTGGCGCCGTCGCCGAAAGCCGCAATGATTTCCTGGATTTCGGCAATCGTCAGCTCCCGCGGCGTTCCCAGAAAGCCGTAAACAAAGCTGGGAACCGCCGAAGGCGCAACCGCGTTTTTCTGCTTGAGAAGAAAATAATTTTCCCTTCCGGAATGATGGAGCTGCAGCGACGCTTTTGCTCCCCCGGCATGAATGGCGTCCGCCATTTTGGCCAAGCCGGGAATAAATTTGCCGTCCCAGACGCCCAGTGAAACCGGAGAGAGCAGTCCGGAAGGGTGCACGGCGGTAATTTCGGTGATGATCAGGCCGGCGCCGCTTTGCACCCGGCGTTTGATATAAGCAAGATTAGCATCGCTGACCGTGGAATCGAAATTGCCCAGCGCTGTTCCCATTGGCGGCATGACCAGGCGGTTGGGAATCTCCAGCGAGCGGATTTTGATCGGGGCCAATAGGTGTTCAAGGGTTTTCATGGGGTGTCTCCTTTCTTCAGTGCTGTTAATAGACGATTAAAAACCGCTATCCGGATCTTCTTTGCCAGCTGGCTTTTTCATGAAGGACCAGGGACGGAAAAATATCCAAACCGGATAATCCGGCCGGTGCTTTTCAGCATTCCCTAATCAAAGCTCGCAAAAGCGGCATCGGCGAAGTTATCCACCGTAATCTTTCTTTTTCCTGCTTCAATTTCCTTGATGAGCGCCACGATTCTGTCATTAACGGGCGTCGGTATGTGATATCTTTTGCCTTCCCGGCAGATAAAACCATTCAGATAGTCAATTTCCGTTTTCTGTCCTCTCTCCAGAGACTGAAGACTGGATGACTTCAGGCGGCGATACTTGAAACCGATCATTCTGATGAGGAGATGCATCCGCAAATTACTTATGAATCCACTGCTTTGCGTCAACTTGTCATAATCAAGTTTGCCTGCGTACTTTTCCACTTTCAGGTTCATCGCTCCGGCCACAGCCATTGCTTCACGCATGATTTCCTGAAAAATATTACGCACCTTCCTTATGGCGAGCATTTCGCCGAGGTAAAGCCCGCAGACCGCGCCCAGAGAAGTAATGCAGGCGTTGACAATCAGTTTACTGTAAAGGCTGCCCAGAATATTTTCAGATATGAAGGTGGGCAAAACATCGTTCATGATCTCCTGCAATTGCGGCAGCCGGTCATCCCGCCTTCCATCCAGATTGCCGATGACAAACTCACCCTGGGAGGTCATCTCTAATTCTCCCGGAGCCAGCATGGTTGCTCCCCAGCCGACAACGCAGCCGATCACTCTATTGGGGCCGATAATTTCCGCCAGCGCCGGCTCGCAGATGCCATTCTGAAGAGATACGATCGCTGAATCCTCATGCAGAAAGGGTAACAGCTGTTGCGCCGCTTCTTGTATCGCCGCGGCTTTGGTCGCCAGAAAAACAACATCCTTTTTGCCGTCAAGATCGCTGGTCTGCGCCACAGCGGGCATGGCCGCAAAAAAGTCTCCCTTCACGCCGGTGACGTGCAGCCCCCGCGTCTTGATTTTTTCCGCCAGTTCCGGATATTTACAGACGACCGCCACGTCGCGGCCGGCTTTTTTCAAGCATGCCGCCGTAATGCCGCCAATAGCTCCTGCTCCGATTACAACCATCTTGCTTTGCTGTGTTGTCATAAGCTTACACTCCATGCTGAAAAGGACTTTATTGCGCGAGGGTTTCCCGAACCTTGGCCGCCAGATCCCTTACGGAAAAAGGTTTGGAAATGAACTGAATGCCTTCATCCAGAATTCCCTGGCGGGCGATAATATCCGCCGTGTACCCGGACATGTACAAACACTTCAGGCCCGGTTTAATGGCCATGAGCCGTTCCGCGAGCTCCTTTCCGCTCATGCCGGGCATCACCACATCCGTGAGCAGCATGTCAATATTTTCATGATATTCTTCAGCCAGCCGCAGCGCCTGATGGTGCCCTTTGGCCGCCAGCACCTTGTAGCCCAGCATCACCAGCATGTTCTCGCTGAGCTTCAAAACCGCCTCTTCATCCTCTGCGATCAGAATTGTTTCCGTTCCTCCCTGTATTTTCCCTTGTGATTTATGGCGGTCATTTTCCGTGGCCTCATCCCGGTAACGGGGCAGATGGATGCTGAAAGTTGTTCCTTGGCCCGGTTCACTGCAGGTATTGATGAAGCCGCCGTTCTGCTTGACGATGCCATACACGGTTGCCAGACCGAGGCCTGTGCCCTGTCCTTCTTTCTTTGTCGTAAAAAAAGGCTCAAAAATATTGGCCAGCATTTCCTTTTCCATTCCGCAGCCGTTGTCACTGACCGTCAGCACGACATAATCGCCGGCGGCGCAATCCGGTTGATCCGCGCAATAGGCTTCATCGCAGGTCGTATTGGAGGTTTCGATAATCACCCTGCCTGCTTTTTCAATCGCGTCGCGGGCGTTAACCGTCAGATTTGCCAGAAGCTGGTCAACCTGAGACGGGTCCATATTTACTTTCCATAGCCTGGGGCCGGGGCGCCAGCCCAGGTCAATGTCTTCGCCGATGAGCCTCCGGAGCATCTTGAGCATTCCCGCTACGGTATCGTTAAGGTCCAGCACTTTGGGTACAACTGCTTGTTTGCGGGCGAACGCGAGCAGCTGACGGGTCAGATCAGCGGAACGCATCCCCGCGTTCAGAATTTCCTGCAAGGTCTTGTAAAGAGGGTCGCCTGTCTTCAGCCTGCTGATGGCCAGCTCCGTGTTTCCGAGAATCACGCTGAGCATGTTGTTGAAATCATGGGCGACGCCGCCGGCCAGTCTTCCCACGGACTCCATCTTCTGGGCCTGAATGAACTGCGCTTCCAGCTGCTTGCCGGCCGTCATGTCAATCAGAGTGGCGATGCTTGATTTAGATTCGGGAATCAGGGCAACATTCATCATCATGTTCTTGACTTCCCCCTTCCGGCTGACCACGCGGAAATCATAGGCAGACGGGACCGATCCGGGATCAATCCGGCGCTTTCTGTGATAGGCTTTCATTCTTTCCCGGTCGTCTGGATGGACAAAAATCGTCCAGCTGAGCTTTCCTTCCAGTTCCTGCCTGTTATATCCGCTCAAACGGGCGAAATTGTCGTTCGCCATAATGATCGTTGTGTCTTCGGCCATCAGGATGTTGGCCGTTGCCGAATTTTCAAAAATTGTCCGGTAGCGCTCCTCGCTCCGCCTGAGCGCATCGTCCGCCAGTTTGCGCTGGGTGATGTCGCGTGAACAGGTGATGACGGCCGCCGGCGCTCCCTGCTCATTTTTGATCAGATCCCCCACTGTATCCAGCCAGATGTAGTGGCCATCCTTATGCCTTACCCGGTATTCAATTCTTGTTTGATAACCATCGACAAGTCCTTGTGAGAACTTATTAATCACCATTTCCAGATCGTCAGGGTGGACAACATCGAAAACGGACATTCCCAGCCGTTCTTCCTTTTTGTAGCCAAGGCCGCGGAAATGTGATGGACTGATATAAAGAATGTTGCCCTGCAAATCAGAAAGCCGGATCATATCGGACATGTTTTCCGTAATCAGCTCCAGCAGTTCCCTGCTTTTTTTCAGTTCCTCCTCCATCAGCTTGCGTTCTGTAATGTCGTGTGAAACACCGATAATGCCAACAGGCTTGCCCTCATCCGACCACAGCCAGGTCGCGTGAATTTCCGCCCAAAAAGTCGAGCCGTCTTTGCGCAATTCCTCCGATTCAAAGGAAATAACGGTCTTGCGGTTATACCGGGGATCGGCCGCTTTGGCCAGCTCCGCTTCCATCATGGCCGCGTCCATGGCTGCCTGCCGGGGTGTCACCAATTCCGGCAAGGTGCGTTCCATAAACTCATCGACCGTCCAACCGTGGGTGCGTTCCACCGCGATGTTGGCGTAAGTGAAGCGGCCGGACAAATCCAACGTCCAGATCAAGTCCGGAATGCATTCCGTGATCTTCTGGAGCCGCTCCTCGCTGACCCTCAACGCTTCATCTTTCCGCTGGCGGACGGCTGCCAATTCTTCCAGTTCGGCGACCCGCCGGCGCAGGGCAGCCAGTTCCTGCACGAGATGTTGATTAGTCTTGATGTCATCATTCATCATAATAACCTGATTACGGTTTCCGGCATTGCCCGAAAGCACGCATCACTTGGATAAGTTTTTATCGCCCCCGGAAAGTTCAGTCGCGCGGCGTGCGGCTGCTTCCACGGCTGCCATCAGTGTGGCGCGAATTTTTCCTTCTTCCAGAACCTTTAATCCCGCGGCGGTCGTGCCGCCCGGGGAGGTGACCATGTTTTTCAACTGCGCGGGATGCTGTTGACCGTCAAGACACAAACGGGCCGACCCCAGCATGGTTTGCGCGGCCAGCTTTTCGGCCAGATGGCGTGTCAGTCCCAGCTGCACGCCCGCGTCGGTCAGGGCCTCGATCATCAGAAAGCAGTAAGCCGGGCCGCTGCCGCTCAGACCGGTTACGGCGTCCATGTATTTTTCATCCACTTCCACGGCCAGACCGACGGCGCTCAAGATCGCCAGGGCGTATTGCGCGTCATCTTTCTTGGCAAAACGCCCCCGGGCCACGGCGGCCGCTCCTTCGCCGGCCAAAGCGCAAACGTTGGGCATCACGCGTAAAACACGCGGTTGTTTAGACAGGGCTTTTTCGATAAATTCCGTCGTCACTCCCGCGGCAATTGAAATAAACAGTTTCGAAGGACCAGCGGCCGTGCGAATTCCTTTTAAGGTTTCCGGAAAATTCTGGGGTTTGACCGCCAGAATGATAATATCCGCATCTTTCACCGCTTTCTGGTTGTCGGCGGTGACATGAACTTTCAGCGAGGCGCGCAAATCGTCGAGCCTTGCAGAATCAATATCCGCTACCGTGATATTTTCCGGGGCCAGAATTTTGCGGTTAATCATTCCTCCGGCCAGAATGCCGCCCATTTTTCCGCCTCCAATAATCGCCGCTTTTTTGCCTGTGAACATTGTTTTGTCAACCTCCGAAATGATGTCCAATACATGCAACTTTTTCCGGCGTCCTGTCAATACAATATTGAAAACGATGGAAGTTAAATAATTCCGCTAAGCTGGCTTTGGTGTCATGAAGCCGCGGAGACGGGGCGGGGACTGTCCGCGAAACAGTGCAAAAGGCTTCAGGTAATATTTCGTCCGTCACCGGTCTCCCCGATCAGCAACGGCGATTGCGCCCTGTGCAACATCCGGTTCTTTTCAACTTTCTTCCGGCTGACATTTGCATAGCAGTATGTACAGAAGCGCCCGCAGGTGTTGTATGCGCCGATATCGACACTGGCGACACACCCGCAGAGTTCCCGCTGATATTTATCTTTTGCCGTCGTCAGTTTTCTGCCTGTCAGTTCCGAAATCAGACGGGCATCAATGCAGCTGCCATGCTTGATACCCAAATCGGCCAGATCGATCTGTTCCGCGCAGGTTTCCGCTTTCATACCAAAACTTGCGGCAATCCGTGCGAATTGTTCAGCCAGCGTGCGCATCTTCGATTCTTCGGGAGTCCTCACGGACTGATCAGCCATCCTGCCCCGGATGTGACGATACATATCGATAAAACTGATGACACACTTTTCAGTGTGTCCCGACAGTTGCTTTGCCAGATCATGGAAACGGTCGATGTGATAGTCAATGTTGATGTCTGCCGACAACAAAACCGGATCATAGCGCCAGACCATTTGTTTCTTCCCGATTTTGCCGGAAAGCCTGATAAATGTATCGGCAAGAGCCGCCTTCGGCGGCAGATGCGGTTCAATGTCCCTGCCGTAGGGCGTCAGCGTAAACTGGAAATAGTAATGGTATTCTTTCAGCAGATGCAGACGATCCAGCATGGGCGCCGGGTCTTTTGTCCAGAACACAATGCAGGCGACGTCCGGAGGCAAAAGGGATACACGCCTGATCTGATTGGCATTCATCGGATTGCGCGCCAGAACATAACCCTCGCGCAGCCGGTTAAAAAACCAGTCGCTGTAAAAAGCGGGAATATCCGTCCTCCGGCTGCAACTGATGATCATGTTGGGTTCCTCAAGTCACGTTTTGTCTCGATATTGACTGAGGTATGGTTAATCTTCATACGGTCCGAGGAAACGCTCGCCGTTGAAATGGATCAGATGTGTTGGAGACGCGGCAACCCAGACTTCTGTTTCCCAGGAGATGTCCTTCAGATATTTCAGCATGGCGCGCCGATCCATAAAAGCCGTCACAAAAACCAGCCCGGCGCTTGATCCCGCAAACAATTTTTTCAACTCCGTCCTTCTTTTAGGATCGACCGGCCCGTGGCTGGTCACCGCTTCGATCAGCACCAACCAGTTTTTCTTTGTATGATAAACGACAACGTCCGGCATCTTGCCGTGTTCTTTTATCCTGACACCAAGAGAAGCCAGCTTCTCAGCATCGTAATAAGCCCATTCCGAGTGTGTATCTCCGACATAGATCAGGTTGCCACCGGGCGTGAATAGTGCGCACAATTCTTTGAGAATTTTCTTTATGAGAATATTCCGCTCATCAGGTGAAAGCTTGATTTTCTGACCTTCTGCAAGCTGAATGGGAACTCGCGGCATTTCTCTTTTCATAGTATCACCTATGGCCTATGGAAATTGTTTAACGCGTTGCCACATTGCTGACAGGCGATCATGATTAACGGTACGTAAAGGTTCAAGTGCCATGAAATCATCAACTTCTTAAGTCGACCCAAAGATGAATCAGTTTAAATTTGTCAGGTTTTACATTTTTTCGTTTTAATTCTTGGTGGCACTGTTGCACATTTTTCTTGTCGAACAAGAATACAATCTCAGGATTATCAGGGCAATGACGTTTCTGATGGGTATTTACTTCATCTTGTATTGTTTCGTGAGACATGCTGATGATGTAGCCAATCATCATACCAGAAGCTGCACGTTTTCCATATTCATGTGAAGCACAATCAAATCGATTGATGCCGTCTGTGACGTAATTCTCATTTAGTATCCATCTGGAACTACTCGGTCTCCCCAGTCGTTTGCATTCAATGTGAAACTGTATTTCATATTCCTCCGCACAAGCAGCAAACCTATTGGTTAACTTGCAAGTAAAATCAGGACGCTTTCTAATTTTACCACCTTTCAACTCGCTGTCACTTACCGGTTGATTTGGTTTTTCCCAGTCTGGTGTCCGAATTTCACTTTGATGGATTTGGCTTTCTTCGTAACACAGAGTATTCAGGATGGGACAAAGTCGTTCAGAAATCATGTCTTCATCATTTGTGTCACATATATTCTCTGATAGCCTTTGAAGCGCCATATAAAATAGGCCGACATAAAGTGTTTCGTGACGTTGCCATAAATTGTGTGATGAAGGGAAAGAACGTCTTGGCATCAGCCCCTTCCTCCATCTCCGGGTTTAAAATTAATCATGCGTTTGCACAAAGTTGCCTCTGCATCCTCCCGTGCCAGACTGCGTGTCCAGAAGCGTTTTTCGTTGCGTTTAATAATGATAATGGACTCATTAGATATGGCATGGACAACTCCATCCATAAGAATTTGCGAAATACCCATAGGTTGAGGCAAAGAATTGCTTATCTGATCCAGAAAATGATTCCAAGATTGATTTTGTGGAGTTAGATCCCATGGATCTGTTTTGTCAGCTGGAAAAAATTCAACGGCAATCATATTGCCATGGGCTCCAGTGTGTACTTCCGCGCGCATTTCTGTATCATTTCCTAAATATGCATTCCAGCGTCGTGCAAATATACGAGTATAATTTTCGATCCATGACAAGTCAGCATTTTGCACTGCGGGCATGGCACCAATGCTGTCAAATGGCTTGTAAAAGAACGGAAGAGTAACTTCGCAACAGTCCTTTATCAAGTCTTTTTGCTCCTCATTTAACGAATAGAGCTCAAAGACTGCGTCATCCAGTTCCGTTTCCCAGCTACTTAGTTGCGCTTTAATTTCAGATTCCGGCACACCGTAAGGTTGCATTATGTTTTTTTCTTTAGGCTGGTAGTTACGAAGCTTATCAACTATCGTAATAATTCTTTCTGTTGCTTTGTGGTCCTTATCAATGACCACCGGCAGTTGAAGTCGTTCATTGATTAAAACCTTATCGTGCCATACACCCCAATTCGCCGATGTAAGAAAGAGGTAATAGCGCGCAAAAGATGACCAAAGGATTCCTAATATAAGCTTATATTTCCAATCTTGCTTATCTTTAAGCAATATTGCATGAAGTGAATGATTATATGCATACGATTTCGTTTCATAGCGCGCTATTACTCTTCCATACAGCTCATCTGATTGGCGCAGCCCTTCTTTTATTATTATTCTTTTACCTTCATATATCTCTCTGCTTTTACCCCGGTGCTCAACTTTGGAGGGGGGAAGCTCAAAATCAGCTTTTCCTAGCACATTATATCTATCAAACTTCTCATTCTTTACCTTGTTAAAGTCTCCAAGCCAATCAGCATCATCTTTTTTATTCCCCTCTTTAAAACCAACGCAGCTACATGCTATGTGATCATTCAATGCACTTACTTTGGACAGATTAGCCAAATGCAGGATAAAACCCAAGTCCTTATAGTTCGCCTGATCAAGTACCTTCCATATTCGATAGTCAAATAAGTTTGACTCCCGAATAACTGCCAAATCGTTTTTCGACAGTAAGATGGCCTGTGAATATGAAATTATGGCAGTCTGTTTAGCAGACCAATACCTGACAGGGTAACCATTCTGCTTATCTTTGATAAAGCAAACTAAGGCAAAGGGAGAGATAGCTTTAAAGAAAAAAGTTCTTACGTGTGTGAAATTAAATACTTCATCAAGTCTTACACTGCCCATCCATTGTTTGCGAAATGATTGAGTTGTTGTGCTATGCTTGAATAGCACACCAGCGGAAACCAGCATTCCTGCCTTGCCGCCCTCCTTCAAGAAGTCGAGTGCTCGCCAGAGAAAGGCTTGCGAAGGTTCCTTGTCTCCAATTGGTCTATTGTTTGTACGACACCATTCGAGCATAACCTTTTCTTGGTCTTTTCTTTCTTCATCCGCCTTGTTCCCAGGTGATCCCCAAGGTGGATTACCGACGACTATATCAAAAGAATCTTTCCCAAAGCGTTTTTTCAAAAGCGGTGTTGATTCTATTTTGTCTTCATCAAAGGTATTGCCCACCCAAATACAATGAATATGGTTTGGCGATTTACTTTCCGGTTTTACTAGGAGGTTTGGTAGTTTCTTACCCTGGTCGATTTGTGTTTTAATTGACGGTGGATCAAGATAATTAAGCATGGCAAGATAAAGACTAAAGGCTGTAATTCTGGCAGCTTCTTCATTAATTTCAATACCGGCAATTTGATCTTGCAGAATTTGTTTTAGACATTCAAAACTGGGACGCTCCTTTTGTTTATGCCATTCATGGCGAACCATCCTCCTGAACGCTTCCACAAGAAATATTCCCGAACCACAGGCCGGATCAAGTACACGAGGTTTCTTTTTCAATTCCTTGGCGGTAAGCGTTTGCGAAAGAACAAATCCGGCTAATACCGGTGGTGTGTAATAAGCGCCATCCTGCCGGGCCTTACTTTTCTTTTCATCATCAGCTATTAAAGTATGATAAAACTCCTCATAAATCGAACTGATAAGATCAAGGGGAATGATGTCAAATTGATAGGAATAAAAGAATAATTTTTTCTGAATACCCACATCACCATAGAGAAGCTCCTGAATCCGGTCCAAGTGAATTTGCTTAACAGCGTTTTCCTCATCGTCCACGTCAGGAAACATGTCACCGTTGAAGTCTTTTGGAAGCATCCTGAATAATGCATAGGTAAAATCTTTATTTTCCAAAACTCGGGGATATAATGCCTTGCATTCAGAAAAATCAAATCCTGCGCGCGAAGATTGTGTCCTAAGGAGTTCCGTACACCCCGCAGTTTGGCGTGCGATGCGTTGAAAATCATCTGGAGTTAAAATTTTACGATCTTCAAGATACCGAATAAAAATTGATCGGCCAATTAATGCATGGGCGTACTTCAGAGAAAGACCAGCTTGGATTAACTCGCGACGAACTGTTTTAAGGTCGTGCATTAGGGCTTTGTCTGCCCGATTTTTCAAATCACCGAATAGACTGTCGCCAAAGACCTTGCCTGATTCAATATTGTCACGATGAAAATTCTGAAGGAGTTGCGTTATTTCGCCGATGCTCTTAATGGTTTTCAGAGTTTTTAATTCACTATCCAGTGGTGAATTGCTTTGCTTTATTTTAGCAATATCCAGCGGTTCTTGTGCTAAATCAATTACTGAAATTTCACCGGAAGAAGCCAAAAACAATAATCTTGGCCGGGCAAGGCTCCATATACGATTGAATGCTTTTGCTTTTTCAACATGATCGACACCGCATTCGGCAAAAACTGCAACTGGATTATTCTCGACAAAGAATACTTTTTCAGCGCCTGCACGTTTTGCTGCAGATAACCATTCGCCCTTTTCTAACCAATCATTACTTTTTACGGAAGCTGTGGGCTCTTCAGTTGCAGAAAGAAGCGAGCCGCTTTCAAAGTCCAATATTTCGTAAAGACTATTAAGCAAACGCTTCATGGAACACCTCTAATGGCTTTGTTCTGTTGGTTTTACAAAAAAATACTAATACACTACATTATCTTACACACATTCGATAGCCAAAGAAAAACGCGGCAAATTTTTAAATGCACTGGATTCCCGATCATGTCGGGAATGACAAAAGGAATATCGGTGCCCTGTCCTACTTCGCCAGCAGTTTTTCCAACTCCGGAAATACGTTACCCAGATTTTCCGGCTGGGTGCCGCCGGCCTGGGCCATGTCGGGGCGGCCTCCGCCTTTGCCGCCGACAATCGGCGCAAGTTCCTTGATGATGTTGCCGGCATGGAATTTCGAGGCGAGGTCTTTGGTGACCATGCAAAGCAATAATGCTTTGTCATCGGCTTTGCCGCCCAGCACGATCACGCCGGATACCAGCTTGTCGCGCAGCTTGTCGCCGAAGTCGCGCAGCGTCTTGGCGTCGGATATAGCCACTTCCGCAGCCAGCACTTTTACGCCGCCGATTTCTTTCGCCTGACTCATCAGGTCGCCGGAAGCATTGGCGGCCAGCTTTCCCTTGAGAGCTTCAATTTCCTTTTCCAGATCCCGGACGTTTTTGAGCAATTTTTCGGTGCGGTCATAAACTTCCAGTGCGCCGGCCTTGAACAAACCCGCCGTGCGTTTTAATTCCGATTCAACGCCCTGCATGTACGCAAGCGCTTCCCGGCCGGTGACGGCTTCGATTCTGCGCACGCCCGCGGCGATGGCTGATTCGTGAACCACTTTCAGCAAACCGATATCGCCGGTGCGAGTAACATGCGTGCCGCCGCAAAGCTCCATGCTCATGTCGCCCATTTTGACGATGCGCACGGTCGCGCCGTATTTTTCATCAAACACTGCTGTCGCACCCGTTTTCAGCGCGTCTTCCAACGCGCAGACTTCTGTCTGCACGTCCAGGTTCCGGCGAATGATATCGTTGGCAATATCTTCCACGCGCTGAAGTTCTTCATCGCTGATCTTGGAAAAATGGGTGAAGTCAAACCGCAGCCGCTCGGCGTTGACCAGCGAGCCGGACTGTTTGATATGATCGCCCAGCACCGCTTTGAGCGCTGCCTGCAAAATGTGCGTGCCCGAATGGTTGGCGGCAATGGCTTTTCTTCTGTCCTGATCGACAACCAGCTTTGCTTTTGCGCCGATCCTGATTTCGCCCTTCCGGACGACGCCTTTATGGACAATAAATTTATCGATAGGTTTTTTCGTATCCTCCACGGTAAAATTAAAACCGGCGCCTTCCAGATATCCTGTATCGCCCGCCTGTCCGCCGGATTCGCCGTAAAAAGGCGTGACATCCAGAACCAACTCCGCCTTCTGTCCTTCACGAGCGACTTCCGCAGACACACCGTCAACCAGAATGGCGGTAATTTTTGTCTCGTCTCTGGTCCCGCCGTCGTAGCCGCAAAACTCGCTTACAATCCCGGAACTCGATACTTTCAGGTAGCATTCGGCCACGGCTTCTTCGCCGCTGCCTTTCCAGGCGCCGCGGGCGCGTTC
>CAZBGE010000046.1:0-22694 GCA_964491435.1 uncultured Smithella sp. | reverse complement strand
CAGGAAGAACATCGTACGTTTCTCAGGAAGTAAGAAATAACCGGATGCTCCTTAGGATGGCTATTTCTCACCAGCTCCGGCATTTCCTGTTTGCCTTTTCCGTGATCACCATTGGCAAAAATCATGGATTTTGGATATTCGCGGCGATCTTGTCCTGAATCAGTTTCGACGCGATGTTGTTCCCCGTCAAACCGGAGAAAACGGAAACGGATGTCAAATCTTTTTCCACGTATTCGATCCGGATGGTCACCTTTTCATCAGCGATGCTGGCGGTGATAGAGCCGCTGGATATTTTGCGTTCTTTTTGAATGTCCCGCCCTTTCAGGTCGGTGACGGTTTTTACGCAGGCCTTCCAGACCTGTTCAATATCCGCCTTGCATCTTGTGGTCAGATAACCGTCCTGGTAGATAAACTTGCCGGAGCTGACGCCCATGACCTTGCCGTTGACGACCATGGCGCTGCTGCAGCCGGAAAGAAGCGATGCCGCCGCGAACAATAATAAAAATTTTTTTATTTTCATGGTTCCTCCTGATGATGGTCATGCAAGGTAAAGGGTAACGCCCGCCGTCCGTACAATTTGCGCCTTGTTTCAACCCCTACATGGCGAATCTGTAATAAAGGGCTGAAGATGCCGCCCAGATCAAAACCCCAGCGGTAATCAGCATGCAGGCATAGGCCAGCATCTTGTTCCAGGCGCTTTCCGGCCTCTGATCATTGTAGCCCATCCCATACGCCAGCAGTAATCCGGACAAAAGCCCGCCGCCATGCGCCCAGTTATTGATGCCGCTGAAAATAAAGCCGAAGATGAGCAACCCGGCCACCCATCCCATTGCCTGTTTATAGATCGCTTCTCCGTATGATCCGCCGCGGGTTTTGCCGAAATAAATAATGGCGCCGATCAGTCCGCAGACGGAAGCTGAAGCGCCAATCGTTAAAGGGACGCCGGCCAGCACGGAAACAGCAAATCCGGCAACGCCGGTCAGAATGTAAATGCAGACGAAACGGTGCAGGCCAAACTCATGCCGCACAAAAGGCGCCAGTTGATACAGAGCCATCATATTGAAAACAATATGCAGAATTCCGCCGTGCAGAAATGAAGCGGAGGCGACACTCCAGAAGTTATGATATTGAATGACCGGTATTGCGCCGCTGGCCCCCAGCATTAAAAGACTTTGATTGGAGGGCGACAGAAAACCGAAAAGGCTTCCGCCCATAAAAATTCCCCGCGGATCCAGCAGCAAGGACAAAACAAAAAAAGCAATATTGACGTAGATGATGGTTTGAACCGGTTCAAAAAAGAAGATGATATCGCGCAGTTTTCCCGCTGTATTGTGCAAGCCGGGACGGACAAGCCCGCAGTAGGGGCAGGAAGGTTCATCCAGACTGATCAGCTTGCGGCAGTTGGGGCATAAAATTGAGTTCCTTTGAGCGCACATCATGAATTCCTTGAGAATTTTTTATTGGCCGCTCATTAACAACAATAAAGTGAGTTGTAAAGAAAAATGCGCGCTTTTGGTTGACTCCAGCCGGTCAATGTAGGATAAATGCGCCATACGGGATTTTTATGCGGATAAAAGATCGCTTTACACTGAAAATTGAATCCATTGCTTTCGGAGGAGCCGGCGTCGGGCGAGTGGACGATTTTGTCGTTTTTACGCCCTTTACCGCGCCCGGAGATGTCGTAGAGGTGGAAATTGTTCAGTGCAAGAAAAAATTTGCACGCGGACGTTTGGTGAAGATTGCCGAGCCCTCGCCGCAAAGGACGGCGCCGCTTTGCCGTTATTACGGCCGGTGCGGCGGCTGTTCATATCAGCATATCGATTACGCGCATCAACTGCAAATCAAGCAAAAGCAGGTGGAGGATGCCTTTCTCAGAATTGGGGGGGTATCCCGGCCGGAGGTCCGCAGGATCATCGGCTCTCCCGGCGTTTACGCATACAGGGGAAAGGCCCGGCTTCACGCCGCAAAAACAACCAGGGGCTGCAGGCTGGGTTTCATTGATATTTCCGGCGGTAAAATTACTGATATTGAACGCTGTGAAATTATGGATGAAACGATCAATGAACAAATCATGCGGATGCGCATGAAGGAGAAGGTTTTATTCAGTGACGATGAACTAACCTTTTGGTCAGGGGTTCCGGACCATTCCACCGGGGAGATCATACGTGTTGTCAAAGGCAGGGAATTTCTCGTCCCCCGTGAAGGTTTTTTTCAAGCCAATCTGCATCTGACGGACCGGATGGTGGATACGGTATGCTCGCTTGTCGGCTCAAAAAAAAGGGCAACGATCATCGATGCCTGCTGCGGTTCGGGGCTTTTCTCGATTTTTCTCGCGCCTTATGCCGGCCGGACGATTGGTGTGGAAATAAATGAGAACTCCGTCCGGTGCGCGCGTCTGAATGCGGAAAGGCAGGGAGTGCAAAACACCGGATTTATTTACGGTGATATTGAAGATGTCTTGTCCGGCATGGCGGAGGAAATGGTCCCAGTTGAGATGATTATTCTGGATCCGCCGCGCGCGGGATTGAGTCCGGAAACGCTGACGGCAATTTCCGGTTTAAAATCCCAGGATATTATTTATATATCCTGTAATCCGGCCACACAGGCGCGGGATATCAAGTTTCTGAGCGGGCATGGTTACAGCGTGCAATGTCTTCAGCCTTTGGATATGTTTCCGCAAACGGAGCATATTGAAAACATCGCCCTCCTGCGGCGGCGATAAAGGGCGGGCGCGCGGCGAACAAGAAAACGTCCGGCCGTTACGGGCAGACATGGGGTGGCGGAATAAATTCATTGATATATCTAGATGATAGGTGTAGTGGGGCAATTGAGAGGAGAGAGCAAAAGAGGAGACTGAAATGATCCGTTTAATTGTAGCTGTTGATGGGATGAGTTTCCAGGAGGCCGGCGTGAAAGGCGTTTTCGCCGACCTTGCTGACTCGCAGCGTAAAGGGATGATCTGGGGGATCAAAATTAGCGATATGCTTTACGGCGCGGATCCGATCAGAATCATTACTTCTCTCAAAAATGATTATAATCTGGGTGTCATGGCGGATGTCAAACTGCATGACAACCCTGTGCACATGGAAAACAGTATTCAGCGGCTGGTCGCGGCGGGAGCCGATATCGTGACGATCCATTGCTCCGCTAATTTCCGGCCGCAGAATAAAGAACTTCTGAAGTATATTGCCGGCGTGGCGGTGCTGACTTCTTTTACGGATCTGGAGATTAAGTGGATTTACGATAAAAGCACGGAGGAAATAGTTCACGCTTTTTCTGATATTGCCCTGATGAACGGCTATACTTATATTCTGGGATCGGTGAAGGATATTAATTTCATCAAAGATAATCCCCTCAAGAAAATTTGCACCGGCATCCGTCCGCCATGGTATTCCGAACGTCATGATCAGGTTAGAATCGCCACGCTGAAAGAAGCGGTCCGTTCTGAACCGGATTATATGATTATTGGGCGACCGGTTATCAATTCTCCCGACATTCATCAGGCGATAGAAAAGCTTTACTCGGAAATATCATAAACTGGACATACGCAGCTTTGGACAGGGGATGCCGGACTTTGACGACAGATCCGTTCCGGTTGGATGAACCGTTCGTGAAAGGCGGAGATATTGAGGATTCACGAATATACGATTTCTAAAAAAAATTATGGCTTTCCAATGAAAATATTGCTATTTTCCCCGGCGTTGCAAACTATTTTGTAAAATTTCAGGGGAGGGTGATATGGCATCAAAAAGTAAAGACGTGAGAATCGAGCAAAAACGGGTATTGGAAAAGAAATTGGAAATGCGGCTGAACAAACTGGCGGAACGAGGGGTTGACGGCAATAAAGCAAAGAGTGATCCCCTGGTGAAAAGCCTGAAATCGCAAATTAAAGAAACAAACGCCCGTATAGCTGCTTTTGATAAGAACATTGCCAAGATCGAATCGTTAAAGCAGGCCAAAGAGAAGAAGCTGGCGGAAAAATCCGCGCCGAAAGATGCTCAGGCAGCACCGGAAAAGGAAGCCAAATCAAAAAAGAAAGCGGCGGGAGATAAAGAATCCAAAAAGAAACCCGCCGAAGGGGAAGCTGCCAAGAAGCCCCGCAAAAAGAAAGAAGAATCTCCCGCGGCGTAATTTCTCCGAAAAGAAGGCAAACTGCGTTTTCCAGTTTGCCTTTTGTTTGGACCATGCCGCCATGACTTCGGAGCTTGGCGCTTGCTGTCCGGAAGCGGATTTTTTGGGAATTTGCGCGCCTTATTGTATTTAAATAAGATTTCCTTGACATACCGGTCCGCGCTTTCTATACTGCCCACAACAAAAAGTAATTTTTCATCAAAAAAATACGGATCATGCGGGAGAGATGGCTCCTTTTTCGACTTGGAATGGAATGAAACGAGATCCGGGTCGATGTCCATCGTTTTTCAAAACAAGTGCCGGAAAACGGGCGCCAAATATTTTGGGGAGGGTAGAATGACAAAAAGATCAGGTGTTACGGTTGATTCCAGCGCTGTCTTAAAAAAATTGCTTTGTCCGTTATTGGTGGTTGTTTTTTCCTTTGTTTTGCTCTTTGGTTTTGGGAAAACTTCTGTTGTTGAAGGGCAAAACACCGCAAAAGCTTCCGGCGCGCTGCTCCATAAAGCGCAAGCGGCGGACAAGGTCCGGATTATTGTAAAATTGAATGCGTCTTTCCAGCCGGAAGGCCGTTTATCGGGGGCGCAGGCAGTTGCAAGTCAACAGTCCCGGATATCAGGCATGCAGAATCAGCTGCATCAGGCCCTCGCCAAACATCATGTCCAGGGCGTTAAGAAATTCAAACATATTCCTTACACCGCCATGGAAGTGGATGCAACGGCGCTGAGCGCTTTGCTTGCCAACCCTCTGGTGGCGTCGATTGAAGAGGACGTTCCCGTTCCGCCGATGTTGACTGAGAGTGTGCCGCTGATCAAGGCTGATCAAGCCTGGAATGCGGGCTATACCGGCGCGGGATGGACCGTGGCGATCATCGATACGGGTGTTGATAAAACGCATAGCTTCATCGGCGCGGACAAGGTTGTTGCGGAAGCCTGCTTTTCAACGACTGATTCCGGGGTGAAAACGGTCTGCCCGAATGGTTTGGATTCCCAGATCGGAAGCGGCGCCGGGATTAATTGCGGCGGACAATATGGGACGGGGATTAACGGCTGCCAGCATGGCACTCATGTGGCCGGGATCGCCGCGGGCAAGTCTGAAACAATCAATGGCGTGGCCAAGGACGCCAAGATCATCGCCATTCAGGTTTTTTCGCGTTTTACCGGCGAGGAATGCACGTCAAAAGGTTATCCCGAACCATGCGCCTTATCTTTTACATCCGACCAGATTTTAGCGCTGGAGCATGTTTATTCGCTCCGGAATACTTATCAAATAGCAGCCGTGAATATGAGTCTGGGAGGTGGAAAGTACACGTCCAGTTGTGATTCCTCAGAGTCTGCCAGGAAGGCGGCCATCGACAACCTCCGTTCGGCGGGCATTGCGACCATCATTTCCTCAGGCAATGAAGGCTATACCGATGGCATAGCTGCGCCTGCCTGTATTTCTACCGCCGTGAGCGTCGGGGCGACCAGCAAATCGGATGTTGAGGATTATTACAGCAATTACCATCCAGCCATGCTGTCGCTTTTCGCGCCCGGCAGTTCCATCAGATCTTCAATTCCCGGAGAAGCCTGGGACGCCTGGGACGGCACCTCCATGGCGGCGCCTCATGTGACAGGCGCGTGGGCGATCCTTAAGCAAATATGGCCGTCGGCATCGGTCGCCGATCTGTTGCTCACTTTTCAGTCCACAGGCGCAACCGTGACAACAAAGGCAGGCGATCTGGCGGGCGGCGCCATAAAAAGAATTGATGTCAAGGCCGCCCTTGATAATACTTTTCGGCCGCCCAGCGCTCTTTCCGGCGTTGTCCTGTCGGCCAACGCAGTTGCCCTGACCTGGACGAACAACGCCGCCAGCGTGACGGGATTCAAGATTGAGCGGAAAACCGGAGAAAGCGGCGCATACGGCCAAATTGCGACAACCGGCGCGGGAGTTACCGCATACACGGATTCCAGTCTTAGCGAGGGGGTGTTTTACGCCTACCGGGTGCGGGCGTATAACGCGGCGGGAAACTCCTCTTATTCCAACGAGGCCGGCGTGACTACTTTACTGGCGGCGCCCAGCGGCCTGAGCGCCTTGTTCGCCTCCATGACGCAATTCAATCTGAACTGGAAGGACAATTCGTCCCACGAGCAGGGATTCAAGATCGAAAGGAAAACAGGAGCAAACGGCGCATACAGCCAGATTGGCACAACCGCAGCCGGCATCACCACTTATGAGGACAAGAACCTGACGTCGGGCGTAACCTATTATTATCGCGTCAGGGCCTATAACGCGGCCGGAGATTCCGACTATTCCAACGAAGCTAAATCAAGTTATTTCTTTAATGTTGACACCGGCGGTTCCAGCGGATGTTTTGTCGCCACGGCGGCGTTTGGGTCGCCGCTGGCCGGGCAGGTTGCAATTCTGCGGCAGTTCAGGGACAGGCATTTACTGACTAATCATTTAGGACGGAAGTTTGTTGACTGGTACTACCGTAACGGTCCTGCCGCCGCGAACTATATTGCCGATAAGCCTGTGGCGAAGGCGGCTGTCCGGGCGGCGCTCTATCCTTTAATCGGCCTTTCCGCCCTGCTGATTTCAGGGTATCTGCCCTTTGCCGCAGCCGGACTGGGGCTGTTTCTGTTAACGCTTATTTTTTTCCGGTTCAGGGCGAAGAAGTCAAATGAAGGGCATTCATTAAGGGATTGATCTTTTCAATCCGTTGTCTATTAACCATTTAAGTAAGGAGAATCAGCGTTATGAAAAAGTTTTTTTCGGTTGTTGGTTTATTCATGTTGTTGATGCTGCCTGGCGTTTCCTTCAGCGCCGATCCGGGGCCGTATGTGAGAGCGCAAGGAGGAATTGCTTTCTTGATGGACAGTGATATTACGGATGGCACTGACACATTGACCATGGAATCCAAGACTGGTTGGGGGCTTGGCATGGCCGGCGGATACAATTTTGGGATGTTCAGGATGGAGGGTGAAATCGGATACCAGAAAAACGGCATTCATAAAATAAGCGCCGGCGGGACGAGTATCGATGCCACGGGCGATGTTAACTGCATATCCTTCCTGGGGAATACTTACCTGGCTTTTGTCAATCGCACACCGTTTACACCCTATATCAGCGGCGGACTCGGCGTGGCCAGACTCGAAGTGAAGGATTTTGGCGTGCCCCTGGCAAAATTATCGGGGTTTAACGGAGATAGCACGGTTTTTGCGTATCAGGCGGGGCTTGGCGTGGGTTACGCCATCAATAAAAATTTCACCATTGATTTAAAATACCGGTATTTCGGCACCGCGGATCCCGAGTTTGATAATGTCAAGGCAAAGATCAATAATCACAATGCCTATCTTGGAGTTCAGTACAATTTTTAATCGCTTCAGCATGTTTTAAAGGAAAAGCCGGGGGCGTTGCTTCGCCTCCCGGCTTTTCCTGTTTTACCTTGTTGCCGCTAGGTGGTATTGCATGTCAGGCATCCATGATGATTGCACAGTGATGTCAATTTTCGGAAATCGTCAATTCTAATATTTTTGCTTGGCGTTTTTTTTGCGCTTGTTGAAAAAGAAGGCTTCGCGGGTTTTGGCGCCGCCTGCATGGCGCTTTCCCTGATAGCTGCGACCGCCGCGTTCGGCGTAATCGATGCGCACGCGCCGCCTTTCGTATTTTTCCCTGGCGAATCTGGCCATCAGGATTTCGGCAAACTGCGGCTCCACTTCAAAGTAGGAGTTGCATAGTTCCACATCCACGTTGGCAATATGCAGTTTGGCAATATGGGCCGCGTCCTTCAGATACGCCGTGAGTTTTTTGGCGTTGAATTTTTCCATTTTCCCCAGGTTCACCGACAGGCGCGCGAGGCCGCCTGGCGCGGACGCGGACCTGGATGTGGCGCGGGCAGGCGCAGGCTTGCTTTCTTTTTTCGGCGCAACGTTAATATCGGCGGCGTTGCGGTAGTAACTGAGGAAGCGGTTGAATTCCTGCGAGACAAACCGCGCGATGATGTCCTCCTTGCTGAGAGATTTGAGCCTGTCCAGTGCGGCGGGCAAAAACGGGTCGATATCCGCGTGCTGAATTTCCGTATTTTTGAGCTTATCCACCAGGTACAGCAGTTGCTTTTCGCAAACCTCCGCGCCGGTAGGAATTCTGGCCTGCTGAAATTTCTTGCCGATCTGCTTTTCAATCTGACCGATGCGGAATACTTCCCTGATATTGACGATGACAATGGAAATGCCCGTTTTACCTGCGCGCCCCGTGCGTCCGCTGCGGTGGGTGTAGTATTCAATATCGTCGGGCAGATTGTAATTGATGATATGGGTCAGATCGGTGACATCGATTCCGCGCGCCGCGACATCGGTGGCCACCAGCATCTGCAGGTTGCGGGTGCGGAACCGGTTCATCACGGCGTCGCGCTGCGCCTGCGACAGGTCGCCGTGCAGGGCGTCGGCGTTATAGCCGTCTTTCATGAGTGCATCGGCAATTTCCTGTGTTTCCGTCCGTGTGCGGCAGAAAATAATAGCGTAAATGTCGGGATGGAAATCGGCAATGCGCTTGAGCGCCAGATACCGGTCTTTGGCATGCACCACGTAATACTGATGGGAGACGCTTTCCGCGCCGGTATTGCGGGCGCCGACGGTGATTTCCATCGGCTTCTTCATGTAGCTGTGCGCGATGGCTTCAATGCCGCGCGGCATGGTGGCCGAAAAAAGCAGCACCCTTTTCTCTTCGGGCGTGGAGGACAGGACGCCGTCCAGCTCTTCCTTGAATCCCATGTTGAGCATTTCGTCCGCTTCATCCAGCACCAGCCACCGGATGCCGGAGACATTCACTTTTTTCCGGTTGAGCATGTCCAGCATCCGGCCCGGCGTGGCGACCACAATCTGCGCGCCCGCGGTCACCTGACGGATCTGTTTGAGAATATCGGCGCCGCCGTAAATCGGCACGATATTTAAGTTTTCAATGTATTTGGCCATCTGGCTTAAATCGTCCGTAATCTGGAGGCAGAGTTCGCGCGTGGGGGCCAGAATCAGCGCCTGGGTTTGCCGGGAAGCCGTGTCGGTTTGCTGAATAATCGGAATGCCGAAAGCCGCGGTTTTACCGGTACCCGTATGGGCCAGGGCAACCAGATCCCTTGTTTGTTTTAGCAGAAAAGGAATGACCTGCTGCTGAATGGGCATCGGGATTTCAAATCCCATCTCGCCGATGGCTTTCAGGACTCTTTTGTCGATTTCCGGTTCGCCGAACGTCGTCATTTTTGTGTTCATTTTGACCTGGTTTTCCCTTCATGTAAAGTGATGATTCTGATTATCCCGTTCTGAGGTATTTGACAATGAAAAACAGCTATGCTACAAAATAAGCGCGATGCGTAGAGATGTTCGAGGAATAATCTGCCCTCAGTTATCGCGCGGAATAAGTCATGTGGTTTTTGAAATAATATATGCCTATCAAAACGCTAAGGAGAATAAAACGATGACCCAGAGTGAATTCAAAAAGATTATTTCCAATGCAATCAAAGCAGAAGTCGAAGCAAATAAATTTTACAGCAGCATATCCAAAAAAGCGAAGGATGCCAACCTCAAAAAGCTTTTCAAAGACCTTGCCGACGAGGAAGCCGCGCACAAGCTTACCTTGAAAGGCTATCTGGCGAAAGGAGCTGAGAAAATTCAATTTTCGGAATCAGCGGATTACAAAATCGCGGATGAGCTTCCCACTCCCCCGATGACGCCTGATTTGAAACCTGTTGACGGTCTGGTTATTGCCATCAAAAATGAACTTGAAGCCATGCAGATGTACACCCAGCTGGCAAAAGTGAGTGCGGACAAAGCGCAGAAGAAGATCTTTCTGGAGCTGGCGTCGATGGAACGCGGTCACAAGAAAAAGCTTGAGGATTTATATACGAATATGGCGTTTCCTGAAGTCTGGTAACGAGTGTGTGTCACCTGCGCACCGTGTTGAGAAATGATCCGGTAAAACAAGGAGGCAGGGCCGTAACGATCCTGCCTCCTTGTATGCTACGCTGCATTCAGTCCTGATCATGATGCGCCGTGACCGGTCTCAATATATGAATTTCATATTAAGCTGAACAAGTTTGGGAGTTGCATCCTGAATCCTACCAGGGGATCAACCGATACAATTTGGCGAACATTTCATACACTTCAATCCAGTTTTGCAAGTCTTGCGCGCCCGTAATATGAGCGCGTTTATTCACCATGATCCAGCTCATGTGCGCTGCGCCATCCTTGCAGGTGGAGCAGTCGCGTGTGGCGGATGTGCAACAGCGGTGAACGGTTTTTAAATCGGCAGCCCAGCGGTAAAAATGGATCAGACGGCGCGCGGGAGGCTGACGGTTGTCCAGCGATTCGGTGACAGAGGGACACTCCCGCCAGCCGAAGCGCCTGCCCTGCATGATGCCTGTTGTAATGACTTGATGATAATACTTGCTGGAAATGACGGTTTGCGGATATGAGTCCAGCATTTCGTCCATTTCAAAGCGCAAATCGCGCAGTTCTTCCGGCCGCCAGGAAAATCCGTCAACACTCTCGTCATTGGACAGCAGTTGCAGATGCACCTTCAGGCCGCAATCATTAATGCGGCGGATGACCGGTTCAATCTTCCCGACCTGCCGGGGGGTAACCGTGTAGAGGTAATAGGTATAGGGGTCGCCTTCATAATTCTTGCTGGAAATGGCAAACGTATCCTTGCCGCGCAGGACCTTTTCGTCTTCGCCTCCTCCCCACAGGGAAATGCCCACCATCATGTCGGGGAATTTATCGCGCGGCACTTTAATCAGTCCGTTGGTGGCGCAGTAGGTGGGCAGCCGTCTGTAAAACGCCTCGACGCGATCCATGCACAGGGTCGGTTCTCCGCCAATCAGAATCGCCAGATTGACGCCGCGGGCTTTTTCCTGATCGACAAATTGTTCCCACTTTTGAATATCTATTTCTTCCGCTACGTGCTGTTCCCCGGAAGAAAAAAAGAAACATCCTTTGCAGCGCAGATTGCAGCGGTTGGTTACATCGTAGATGGAACTGCGGATATTGAGGCTGGCGATCCGCTTATAGCGTTCATACCAGATGGAATCCAGGATGGTGCTGACGGTTTTCATGGTTTACTACCTTTTATGCTTTTTATCCTGTAACATTTCATCTTTAAGTGGAAAATGCATTCCTCCATTGCCATTAATGCGCATTCCGGGAATTCAGACCCGTTATTGCGCACCTGAAAGTACGCGCTGCATTAACAGGCGACCGGCGCCCATATTTCGCGTTCGCAGAGGTTTTTCCCTTTCTCATATCCCATGACCCAGACGGCCAGATAGGTATCAACGTAATCCAGCCAGGATTTAAACGTGTCAAGATCGCTGACGTGACGGTAAAGCCTTGCCGTCACCACGGCGGATCCGGCGGCGTAATGACGGCAATCCGGACAATCGGTGTCCGGCACACAGCAGGCGACAGACCGGTCCCAGTTCAGGTCAGTCCGGTACTGGCGGAAAGATCGTCCCAGTCCAATATCCTGAGACGGGTTGCAGCGGGGATAAGAGCAGCTGTAGAGTTCGTGCAGGCCTTTTTCGCTGGTATGCGCGACAGCGTTATAAACGGAAAAAAGGACATTTTCCGGATGCTGATGGAGGATCGTGATCATCGCCTGGCGCGTTTTCAGAAGCGACGCCTGATCGTGGCGCAAGGACCCTTTGTAGCCGACCGGTGAAGAAAAAACATTAAAGGTCAGTTTGCCGCCGGAGGCGAACAATTCAGCGGCAACTTCGTTTACCTCATCGATATTTTCCCTTGTAAAAGTATAGACAAAGACCGCCCGGGGATCATGAGCGTAGTTTTCAATCTGTTTTTTCAAAAGGTTTTTTGCTTTTCTCGTCCTGAGGCTGGTTTCATCATTCCCCCAGACGGAGATATGAATCTTATAACCGACTGATTCCGGTATTTTCTTGAAGCCGTTGGTCGCGATGCTTCCCAACGGCATCTCGGAATAGCAGACCTCCAGCAGTTCGGGGACGAGAGAAGGTTCCGCTCCCGCCAGAACAACATAAGTAATGCCGCGCGCTTTTTCGGCCTGCATCAGTTTGCGCCAGTCTTCGGCGGAGAGATTCTCCAGGGCAAACTGTTTGTCTCCCTCGTAATAATAGCAGCCGTTGCAGCGGATGTTGCAGCGATTGCTCATGTCGTACGTGGATTCGCGCAGAAAAAAGTATTTTCGCACTTTTTCCCAGCGCGCCTTGACGTCCGGATGGGACAGCAACTCGGAAAATTTCGGTTTGTCTGCTGAGGCGGATACTTCCTTGGAAACAGTCATGCAAATCCCTCATGCCGGCGGATCAATTCCTGGCGGCAAGTTTTTCCTGAATATATTCAGCAATAAGCTGAACAGTCTTTAATTTGGGATAATCGTCTTCGTCAATGGAAATTTTGTACTCATCTTGCAGGACCAGCGCGATGGTCGCCAGATCCATGCTGTCGATGCCCAGTTCGTCCACCAGATCCATTTCCGGATTGAAGGTTTCCGGGGTAATATCTTCAAGCTTCAATTCTTCAATAATGATTTCCGCTACATGCAGAATAATGCCCTTGATGTCCTGAGTTTCAGGCATTCTCATCCTCCTTATAGTTCTTCTTTTTTCTCTTCTGCGTTTTTTAACGCAGCTACAATGCCGCTGCAGACAGTGCTCTCTTCAACGGTTACTTTGAAGTGATACGATACGGCGCCCTTAATGTCTTCACGGGTGAGATTCAGATGCAACCTGTCTCCCGGCCGGACCGGACCGGTAAATCTTATTCTTTTCAAAGTCGAGAGCCCAACGGTTCCGCCCCGATGCCGCCCGCTTTTTTCAATAGCTTCATAAATCGCGGAAATCAAGGCAATACCCGGTAAAATCGGCTCACCGGGGAAATGTCCGGCAAACCAGATGCAGTCTTTGGGTACATAACCCGACGCTTCAATCGTATCAGGTGAAATCCATTGGACTTCATTCAGCAAATTCCATTGACCAATCAAAAACGCCCCCTGTTTACTTACATCATGCACCGACTACAGGTAAAGGGTTGAAACCTATATCACTGTTTATTGGTTCAATCAAAAGCTTTTTCCGCCGTCAGTTCCCCATTTAAGAAAGAACAGGATCTTCACGGCCGATGAGCCGGTTTCATGATTTCTCTGCCGATAAGACCGGACAAAGGAACAATGTGCAATCTTTTTTTTGTGAGCCCCGTGAGAATCTTTTCAAATTCCTCCATTAATATGGCTTGATCCTCGGGGCGGCGCGGTGGAGTGTCATGGAGAAGGATGATGTCGTTATTTTTTACTTTTTTGAGAATTTTCCAGGCAAGATTTTTCACGCGGAAATTGCCTGCATCCAGCGCCCGGCGGTTGAATGTTACGCAAATCAGTCCCAGTTGTTTCAGAATGGGGTGAAGTTTTGGATTGATGATGCCGGCAGGCGGACGGAATGCCAGCGCCTCCACGCCCATTTTGCGCAAAACATTTTGTGCATCAGATACTTCGCGGTAAAGGACGCGGTAAGGCTTCAGCATGACCAGCGGATCATGGTTCATGGAATGATTGCCGACGCCGTGTCCCCGGTAGATAATATCTTTAATTAATTCAGGATATTGCATGGCACGGGCGCCGGAAACAAAAAAAGTGGCTTTTACATCATGCCGGTCGAGCAAGGCAAGAATTTCTCCGGTGATTAACGGGGAAGGCCCGTCGTCAAACGTGAGAGATACAGAATTTTTGCCAGTGCAGCCGCGGGAGATAACCGGTCCGAGAAAGTTGCTTTGAGGGAAGAAACAAGCGCTGATGCATAAAACAACATAAAAAAGCAGAAAGGCGGCCGTCAGCAGAGGATGGATAAAAAAAGCCGCGGCGGCGGTAATCAGAAGAATAAATCCGGTAATTTCTGACCGGTGAAGCTGTCGCATTTGTCTTTCCCTGCTTTCCCGTTATGCAATCAGATGCTCCCACAATGGCCCCGTATATCCGCGGATGTATAGCCTGGGTAAAATCCTGGTGGTCTTGCTTTCCCCTGCGCCAATCAGCCAGTTGGGCCGGCCTTCCGCATGGGCCTCGACTCTTTTGACGATTTCGTTTGCGGATATGAAAGGAGACCGGTAGAAAACAGGCTCCAGCAGGTTCTGTGATGCGCTGATCTGGCCTTCAAAGAGCGCCGTCTTGTACAAATCCGTATGCGGATAGATGCGGATTCCGCAAAAAAAGAAGAAAACCGAGCGGTTCAGTTGAGCAATACCCATGAGTGTCTTCTGCAGCGTTTCTTCGTTTTCTCCGGGGCCGCCCAGCAGGAAATAATGGGCGATATACAAACCGGCAGCCAATGCTTCACGGTGCGCCCGGAAAACATCGGCGGAAACAAATGGTTTTTGCAGGCGGGCAAGCATGGAGTCGCACATTGATTCCGTGCCGAACTCAACGTGGGTCAGACCGGCTTCCGCCAGTTTTTGGTAATAACCTTCCGGCGGGACGGTGGGGACAAAAAAACCTCCCCAGGGGATGGTGAGCCCGGCGTCCATGAATGCCCGGGCTACCTGCAGGCTGTGATCATAGCTTGCATTAAAAGCCGAATCCGTCAAAAAAATGTATTTGGCGCCGGCCTCCTGCAGTTGGCGGGCCTGCCTGGCGACTGCGGCGGAATCGAAAAAACGCATCCGGCTTCCTTCAATGTGCGGGTAGGTGCAGTAGCTGCAGCGAAAAGGGCAGCCTCTTTTGGTCTGCAAATTGAGCATGCCTCCGTAGGACCGGTAATAGGCCGTATGGGGGGCGTCCGGATCAAACGCCCGATGCATCTGGCCGTTCCAGGGCTGGTAGGAGGCGGATGATGTTTTCCTGGTGATAATGCCTGGAAGTTCCCTGATGTCCATGCTTTTTTCCAGCGCCTCCAGCAGCCCGGTTAATCTCTCCCCTTCGCCGGCGACTCCATAATCGGCATCCAACGCGCTGATAAATTCCACGGGGAAAATCGTGAAACCGCTTCCACCCAGAATTACAACCGCCCGGGAATTTTTTCGAATTATCCGCATCAGCTCCTGGTAATCGGAGAGAAAACCCCGGCTGTTTACCGTATCCGTGTTATCGATATTGCGGATCGAAAGGCCGATGTAATCCGGTGCAAATTGCCGGATCGGATCCCCGATCATGTCGGAGGAGATGAATGCATTCAGGTCCAGAATTTTTGTTTCATAACGGGAACAAAGCGCGCCCGCTACATAATCCAGCCCAAGCGGATAAACAGGGTAGGGTTTTTTCATCCGATTGGCTGAGATCAATAATATTTTCTTCATGAAAACATCAGACTCTTTGAGAAGTGAGATGGCAGAGCGGTCAAGATCAGGTCCGCCGGGCCTGTAAAATGAACGTCGCCAGAGTGCGAACGGAAGCGAATACTTTAGCGCCCAGCTCCTTATTCTCAATTTTCACGCCGTAATCCTTTTCAATCATCATGACCAGCTCCAGGACGTCAATGGAATCGATGCCGGTTTCGCCGCCAACCAGCTGATCATCATCTTTGATGTCGTCGGGGGTGACATCCAGCAATCCCAGCGTATCAATAATCTTTATTTTAAGTTCACTGATGGTTTCTTCTACCGTGCTCATGGGCTCCCTCGATATATTCATTGAATTTTTAGCCGCTTCCGGATTAAGGGCATCTGCTGTCGGAATCTGTTTCGGCCGGCATCCGGACATCGTCGCCGAGAATTTTTTCCAGCGTTACACGCACCAGCCACCTGGAAAACACCTGAAAGTATTTCGCTCCCGCCATCTTGATGCCGGCGAAAAACATGATGGTGGAGATTGTGTAAATCAATGGTCCGCCAATAACAGCGATGAGAGGCTTTTTAAGCCAGACGGCAATGACGCCAAGCGCGAAAACGGCCGGCAGGCCAATCACATAGCTGAATGCGATGAAGATGAGGCCGGCAATGATTTTGGGCGTTGGCTTTTTCTTGATCGCCGATAAATCGGCGCGTTCCTCAATTGCTGCTATGCAATATTCCTTGCGGGCGAAATAAAGAGCTGTTTTTTTTATAATGTTCAAAACCTGTCCCAGCCAAACAAGCTATGTGCCATCACTGGATCGTTATCTCTCCAAGCGGGTAAAAGTTTAAAATCTCCAGTGCTTGAAGTCCCTATCGGAGAAAATGGCATTTGTCAAAAGAAAAAAACTGAAAGTAAATTCATGGCGTAAAAAATAAAATTCAGCTATAAGAGCGCCGTTAAAAAATACCAAGGAAAAGAGGGACAAATCATGAACAGAGCAGCATTTCATAATATCAGTTATGGCGTTTATATTGTCGCGTCCGGTCAGGACGGGAAGTACAATGGCCAGATCGCCAATTCCATTGTGCAGGTCACGTCAAAACCGGCCACTTTGGCCATTTGCATCAATAAAGAAAACTACACGCATGAATTGATCAAGGTGAGCCGGAAATTTGTGGTTTCGATTGTCTCGGAAGCGGCGCCGATGACGTTTATCGGCCTGTTTGGTTTTAAAAGCGGCCGTAATGTGGATAAACTTAAAGATGTCAAAACGAGGGCGGGCGTCACCGGCGTACCTATTGTCCTGGATTACTCGATAGGATTCATTGAAGCGCAACTGGAAGGCGAATTGGATTGCGGAACGCATACCATATTTGTCGGCAGGGCGGTCGCAGCGGAACTGACAGGTGAGGGCGCGCCCATGACCTACGCCTATTATCAAAATGTCAAGGGCGGCAAATCGCCCAAAACAGCTCCAACGTTTGATGAGGGCGCGGCCGCTCCCAAACCGCAGGCAAAAGCCGAACGCTACGTTTGTTCGGTCTGCGGCTATGTCTATGATCCGGAAAAAGGCGATCCGGACAGCGGCATTGCTCCCGGCACGCGCTTTGAGGACATTCCCTACTCCTGGAGCTGCCCGGTCTGCGGCGCGGAAAAATCAATGTTTGAGGTAGAAAAATAAAATGTTCCGGATTCTTTTTTTCTTGACTTTTAGTCATGGCCTTTCCTATACTTCGTCCGCCACATAAAGAATTGTTGCCTGAATTCTTATCAATTAAAAAAAATCATCAGGAGGAGGAGAAGGACCATGAAATTGGAAGATATTAAAAAGATTGCGGTAATCGGTTCAGGAGCCATGGGAAACGGCATCGCCCAGATCTGCGCGCAGGCCGGTATCAAGGCTGTCATGGTGGACATCAAACAGGAGTTTCTGGACAAAGGCATGGCCACCGTCAACAAGAGTCTGGACACCCTGGTCGGCAAGGGCAAGCTGACCGCCGAGAAAAAGGCCGAAATAATGGGCAACCTGTCCACCTCTTTAAGCAATACCGAGGCGGTCAAGGATGTTCAGGCGGTTATCGAGGCGGTTCCAGAAATCATGTCTCTGAAGAAAAGCGTGTTTGCCGAAATATCAGCCGCGGCTCCGGCCGACGCTCTTCTGGCATCCAACACCTCCACCATGAGCATCAGCGAAATTGCCTCGGCCGCGAAGAATCCGGAACGGGTTCTCGGTATGCATTTCTTCAATCCCGCGCCGGTCATGAAAGGCGTGGAAGTTATTTACGCCAATCAGACCTCCGACGCCGCCGTCAACCTGCTTTGCGAACTGACCGCCAAGATCGGCAAAGTTCCCATCAAAGTTCTCAAGGATAAACCGGGCTTCATCGTCAACCGCATCGGCGCCCCCAACCAAGCCCTGATCAGCGCTCTTCTGGACGAAGGCAAGATTAAAGTGGACACGATTGACGCCGTCATGAAGACCAAGGCCGGCATGCCCATGGGCCCGTTTGAACTGGCGGACTACGTCGGCATTGATGTTTTCTATCATACCCTCAAATATTATTCCGAAACGCTTTCCAAGGAATACACGCCCGGCAAAGTCCTCCAGAACCTGCTGGACAGCAAGAAACTCGGTATGAAGACCGGCCAGGGCATTTACGCGTGGGAAGGCGGCAAGGCCAAGATCGATATGTCTGCGGAATCCGATGAATTCGGTCCGTTGGATTTCCTTGCCATTCAGATCAACGAAGCGGTTCGCGTTTACAAAGAGAAGATCGCGGCTTCCGCGGCGGATATCGACCTGGGCATGGTTCACTGCATGAGGGCCTTCGCCGGTCCGTTTGCCTTTGGCGCAGGCATGGAACCCAAACAGCTGGCGGATACGCTCAACAAGCTGCATACGCGTTTCGGTCTTGATATTTTCAAACCTGAGCCAGAAATCGTGGACGGCTCCTTTAAAAATATGAAATAGATTGTATGGTTTTTCCCCGGACAGGGGAAAGCCTTACCGGTTCGTGCCGTTAAGCGGGGGAGCGAAAGATCAAGTTCCCCCGCTTTTTTTACGATCTTTTTTTACGATTGATGTGAAAAAACACAATTCCGTCCGCAAGGGACGATTTTCCCCCGTGGTTTTTCTGACAAGCTCATCTTTTTCCATTTTTGTGTCCCTTCAATATCTCGAAGATGACAAAATTGGCGGCCATGAGGCCGATAATGCCCGGTATGGTGGAGATACTGGGCAATGCCCGGCGCCTGCGTCCGCGAAGATAAGGACCGGCGGATTCCTCCTCCGCTTCCTGAGAATCATCTTCGCCGCCTGCTGTTAAAGGCGGTTCCAGGGAATAGATTACCGGCGGATCGGCCGTTATCTTTCTGACCCGGAGATGACGCCGCAGCGCCCGCGCCAGAGGGCAGGCGGATGTATTGTTCAGATTGCCGAGGCGGATTGCAAACGGATCGGTCCGGGAGCTTGCCCCCATGGCTGAGATAATCCTGATGTGGCGATCCGTGCAGTGTTTGATCAGGGCCGCCTTCGGATTAAGGCTGTCGATGGCGTCAACAACAAAATCCAGATCCTGCGTGATCAGTTCATCCGCCGTATCGAAGTGAAAAAAGGCCTGGCGGACATCCAGAACAAGGTTCGGATTGATGGCGAGCAAGCGAGTTCCGCCGGCCTCGACTTTTGGCGCGCCGATGTTTGTGGAAAGCGCGATTAACTGCCGGTTGAGATCCGTGGGCTTGATGTTGTCGCAATCGATGATGCGGAGTTGTCCGATCCCGGCTCGGACAAGAGCCTCCGCGGCGTAAGCGCCGACTCCGCCCAAGCCGACGACGGCGACGTTCGACTGCCGCAACCGATGAAAGCCCGCTTTGCCGTATAGCCTGATGCTCCTGAGAAAAATGCTGTCATTCATGGTTTGTTGTTGTGTCTCTTTCTGCTGGGAGAAGCGAAACTTCTCCCTCATGAACAAGGTATTTTGTGAAACAGTTTTTGGGCGTTTTCCGTGCTCAGGCGGCATATTTCCGGCATGGTCAGTCGCCTGATCCCGGCCAGCTTTTGCGCAATTTCCAGCACATGGCAGGGTTCAACACGGGAGGCGACCGTCGATTCCGTGGCGATGAAGGGCGCATCCGTTTCCAGAAGCACGCGGTCCAGAGGAACCGACTGGGCGGTCCGGTGATACTTTCGGGCGTTTCTACGCGTTACCGAACCGGAAAAGGAAAAATAATAATCCAGCTCGGCAAAGCGCGGCGCAACATCTTTTCCGCCGGAATAGGAATGAAGGACCCCTTTTATTCTTCCCTTATATCGCTTCAAAATTCCGTATAACTCGCCATAGGCTTTCCGGCAATGGATCAGCACAGGCAGACCGAGCTCGGCGGCCATCTCCAACTGACTGATGAACACCGGTATCTGTACGTCTGCCGGGAGGCATGGGGGGGAAAAGTCCAGTCCGATCTCTCCAATGGCCGCCGTATGGTTGCGGATGACATAAGAGCGCATGACGCTCAGGTCATTGCTTTCATTGATAAACCAGGGATGAAGGCCATAGGCGGGAAAAACTGCGCCGGGATAGCGCAGGGCCAGTGCTGCGGTGCGCTCCAGAGATGCAACGTCATATGCCGGTACGATAAACGCGCTGACTCCAACGGCTTTTGCCCTTGCGAGCACCCCGGATATCATGCCGGAGAAAGAAGGGTCGTTCAAATGACAATGGGTGTCAATGAGGTTTATCAATTTGTTTCCCTGTGCAAAGCGGATGACGCATCGATGTTGTCAGGTTGTTTTTTACCCGGTATTGTTGGAAAGGTTCCGGCGCGCGGCCGCACGGAACCGCCGGCAATCAAGCCGGACGGTAAAAAAACCGCAAAAGTCGATGGATTTACGCTTACGGCAATTCTGTCATGACCTTAATCGATGAAATCATATCATTGATTTCGAAATCATCAATGCAAGGATTATTTTCGGTAAAAGTCCATTTTTTACCATCAAAATGATCATTTTCATATACGACCGCCTTGAGGCCTTTGGGAACTTTGATGGCTGAGATGGAATCATTCTTTACGCCAATGGAGACAAGAGTATCCAGTGTATAGTCGCCAGGTCTCAGTGTTACAGCGTATCCGCCATAATCGCAGTGCTGAAAAACCGTCACGAACGAATCCTGCGCGTACGCGCTGGAAAAAAAGAGTAAAGTGAAACCGGCGACACAGGCAAATATCTTCATGTTCATCCTCTCCTTTTGCTTTGGTTGGAAAAAAGTAAAATCCCGTTTACATTTACAAAACTGAGTATCCATGGTTTCTCCGCAATACGCCCCTGAAAAATGGCTCAAGTCGTGACTCGGGGAAACGATGTTTTGAACTCCACCCGATTTCAACCGTAAATTCTTCTCTACCTTTTGGATGCGGAACGAGGCAGATGAATAATGTGGCAGCACTTGCCGTTTTTTGAAAATACCGCTTCGCCATTATATCTAATCAGCGCTTTAACTAATATTTTTTTGTAACCGGAATCAATCCTTTGCAATTCGGCAAAAAATAGTTTTTCAATTGCCATCCTCTATTGTTTTTTCATTTTCTCTCTTGTAACATGAAAATCAGCCGGAGCGTAGCGATCGGGCGGATTGATTTTATTAACAATTTTTATATTTTACGTGCAGACCGTCAGCGACTTGTGCCAGTTTCTTATCAAGTGTCCAGATCGGAACGCCCGTTAATACAGAGGATGCGACAAGCTGAGCATCTACATAACCGATACCTTTACCCATTATGCTGCTATTCTCAATAAAGGATAATACTTCTTCATGTTCTGCTTCAATGCACATGGGTAACAGTTTAAGAAAAGAAAGTATGACGGCTCTGTCTTTTAAATTTCCACACGCTAGTTCCCCGACAATTAACGGGTGGCATAATACCTTGCCATTATTGAGCAAGGCTGCCATTTCAGTATTCCCATCTCTCAAATGTGAGACCCAAACAGAAGTATCCACAAGAACCATGATCTATCATGCTCCTTTTCTTCGTGGTATTTCCTGTAGCTGTTTTTGCGTTCCGCCTAACTTTGCAAGCCTCCGTGCGCTTTCTCTAGCAATAAGCGCTTCCAATCCTAGCTTAACTAATGTTGTTTTCTCTTTGATTCCGGTAATTTTTGTTGCTTTGTCAATTAAATTATCTTCAATATTCAGTGTTGTTCTCATGTTTTCACCTCATACTAATGTGATGCCATAGTATGCACATTATATGCATATATTTCAAGATTATTTTTTGATAACGCAAAGCTAAGCCGGAGCGGCGCCTTGCGCTGCGATCGGGTGCAGCGATTGGTTACGCAATAATTTCATTTAACCCTTCAATTGCCTGATTCAACTCTTCCGGAGATGCTTTACCAATAACTTTACCAATTCTCTCTACAGAGAGAGTTCGGATTTGACTGATTTTAAGCCAGGACTTCTTAGGTAAATTTGGAGACTTCAATTCAAGCGTTAATGGAAAGCCCGCCTTTTGCGGCTGACTTGTGATGGCTACAGCTATGACCGTGCCTGATTTCTCATTAAAAATATCGTGGCTCAAAATGAGCACGGGACGCAAACCGGCCTGCTCATGACCCCGCACAGGATTTAAATCTGCCCATCTTATCTCGCCCCTTAATATTCTGGCCATTTGCTTACATCCTCCGCTAACCCTTCCTCAGCTATAGCTTTTTCATATTTGGGGTCGAGTTTTGCGCATTCCATTGATAACCGGCTGCGTTTCACGCGGGTGAGTTTTTCACGCACAGCATCACAGATGGCTTGACTGCGATTTTGGAAATAGTTCTCCTCGACCAATCTATCCAACTCGCCAATGTATTCGGCATCTAATGTGATCGCTATTTTTGTTTTTCCCATGATCCACCTCCTTTAATGGTATTCCATTATATCATACCATGCTAGAAGTAATCAAATTATTTCAGGCGTAACGAAAAAATCAGCCGGAGCGTAGCGATCGGGTGGATTGATTTTGTGTACGCCCGGCACGGGCGTGAACTTAAGGGGTGCAAGTCCCCTATACGTGAATCCTGTTAATGTTGCAAAGCTTGGAAACATTAACAAAAGTATTAGCCGAAGGCAAGGGCGGAATCGCGAGAGACCGTCCGAAAAGAGATTGAGAAACGCGGACACCGGTTTGCCCGTTATGCCGATGACTTTATCATTTTGGTGAAAAGTCATCGGGCGGGACAGCGGGTGATGGGAAGCATCAAACACTTCCTGGAGCAAAAGCTCAAACTCAGGATCAACCCGGAGAAAAGCCGAGTCGTC
>CAZBGE010000045.1:0-23001 GCA_964491435.1 uncultured Smithella sp. | reverse complement strand
TGGGGAGTTGAGGCGCTGGAATCACTCAACAAGGTTATTGATATTGTGGAGAAGGATAAAGATGTAAAGGGCTGGATCATGACCGGCAAGCCTTACATCTTCAACGTGGGCGCGGATATCATGAGCGTGGACATCAATATTAAACGGGATGACGCAGTTCAGATCGGCGCAACCGGTCACGCGGCATTCTCCCGCATCATGAAACTGCCCTTCCCGACACTGGCGGCCATCAACGGCGCTTCTATGGGCGGCGGCGTTGAGGTAGGTCTTTATCACAACTACCGGACCATCTCCAAGAGCCCGGGCGGATGCGATCACTATGCCCTGCCCGAATGCTTCTTAGGTCTTGTTCCCGGATGGGGCGGAACGCAGCTGGTCACCAAACTGTGCGGACCGGAAGTAGCGATTGAGCTTATTATCACCAATCCGCTGAACATGAACAAAATGAGCAATTCCAAGAAGGCCTTCGAAATGGGCCTGGCGGACAAACTGATTCCTCCGGCGGAGTTCATGGATGAGTCCCTGGCGCTGCTGGAACGCATCATCACCGGCGAAGAGAAGATTGAACGCAAAGCGGTCGATCCGAAGATGAGCGACGAGCTCTACAACAAAACCAAGGCCATGATTACGGATAAAGTCCATGCCGGCGCAGTGGCGCCTTACCTGGCTCTTGAACTCATCAAGGGCGCAGCCGGTTGGACCTATGAAGAAGGCTTCAAGAAAGAAGATGAAGCTCTGGCCGACATGATTACTTCCGAGCAGTTCAAATGCGGTCTGTATTCATTTGACCTGACCCAGCGCCGGGCCAAGAAACTCCCCGGCCGTCCGCCGAAAGAAGTTAAAGGCAACAAGATTGCCAAGATCGGCATCATCGGCGCCGGTTTGATGGCCTCCCAGATGGCCCTGCTGTTTGCGCAGCGCTATCAGTGCCCGGTCATGATGAAAGACATCAAGCAGGAATTCGTGGACAAGGGTCTGGCTTACTGCAAAGATCAGCTCGCCAAGACGGCCAAAAAAGGCAAGCTGTCCGCCGCCGATGCCAGATGGATCGGCGAAGATCTGATTACCGGCACGGTTGATTATGCTCCGTTCAAGGACTGCGACTTTGTCATTGAAGCAGTTTTCGAAGAAATGGGCATCAAACAGAAGGTCTTCGGCGAACTGGAAGCCGTCTGCAAGCCCGAATGTATGTTCCTCACCAACACCTCTTCTCTGGATGTCGCCGAAATGGGCAAATTCCTGAAGGATCCTTCCCGCGTGATCGGGTTCCATTTCTTCAACCCCATCGCCGTGCTGCCGCTGGTTGAAATCATCAAGACCGACAAGACCAGCGAAGTCGTTCTGGCGACGGCATTCGACATCGCCAAGAAGATCAAAAAGACGCCGGTTCTGGTAAAGAACGCGCCCGCTTTCCTGGTTAACAGAATTCTGCTGGCCTGGATGGACGGCATTTTCCAGTGCATTGACGAAGGCGCAGATTTCATGCAGGTGGACAAAGCGGTTCATGAACTGGGCTTCCCCATGTCGCCGTTCACGCTGGCCGCTCTGGTGGGTCCCGCCATTGCCCTGCATGTCCAGGAAACTCTCAACAAGTATTTCCCCGACCGGTTCCCGGTCAATCCTGGTCTCAAGAACCTGGTAGCCAAGGGCAAGAAACAGATGATCACTTTCACCGAAACAGGCATCGATGTCGATCCCGAAATCAAAGCCGGCTGGCCGCAAGGCGACAAGAAGTTTACGGATGACGAGATCCGGGCGCGGGTGCTCGAACGTGTCGCCAAGGAAGTGGACACGATCCTGAAAGAAGGCGTCGTGGCGGAACCCAAAGATGTAGACACGGGCGTGATCATGGGCGCGGGCTGGCCGTTCTTCATGGGCGGCATTACCCCCTACCTGGATCAGAAAGGCATTTCCAAGAAAGTTACGGGCAAGGACTTCCACGCAAACGGGTTTTTGAATTTCTAGCCGCATAGAAGAAACAGCAAACCTGTTTTAACCTATTGAGGAACCGGGCAGCCGCAAGGACGCCCGGTTCTTTTTTGCCTTTTTCGCGGCTCCGGAAAGGCCATTCATGATTCTTCATTGACAAAAAGGAGTAGTTTAGCTAGAAATCACGCACAAGGAATGCTTGTCAGAATCATCAGCAATATTAGAAATAATCCTGCCTGAAAAAGGCTGGTTTGCCGGGAATGTTCAGGAGGAGCAGGCGATGCTTCATCAGCGGAACCTTTCCCCCCGCTTAATTCTATTTTGAATGAAGGTGAATAACGACATGTTTGATTCCAGCGATCTGATGAAACGGAGGGAATTTCTGGCCTTACTTGCGGCGGGAGCGGGAAGCATGGCCATGCTTGATGTGGCAGGATGCGGCTTTCAAGGCTCCAGCGGTCTTTCCGCCATGAAAGTAACTTTTCTGGGCAATACCACCTTGCATATTTCCGATGGTGAAACCTCCATTCTGGTTGATGGATTCATGTCCCGCTGTCCTTTTGAAGAAGCTTTCTTCCCTGCGGGCCAGGAATTCAAATGCAAAGTCAGGCCGTCCAGGATATACGACTACCTCTCTCAGGGCCGCGTCACCGGCGTTGATGTAATCGTCGTCGGCCATTCCCACTATGATCACGCCCTCGACTTTGCCTACATTGCCGCCAACATTCATCCCCGGGCCATGATCTTCGGCAGCCAATCCACCAGAATGATTGGCATCGGCGCCGGGCTTGACGAAAACCGGTTTTTTCCCGTCGCCGGTAAAACCGAGCCATCCCATATCGAGGCGGGCCGCTTCAAGATTAAACTGATTCCGTCCGTCCATGCCAATCCCTGGGTGTACCAGGGAGAAATCGCAAGTCCGGAACCATTTCGGGGACTGAATGATCCGGCCATGGGCGCGGTCGCCTCGGAATTAAAGGACGGAGGCACTTACGCGATCGTGATTACCCATTATGCAGAAAATGGAGATACCCGTTCCTTGCTCGTTCAGAACTCCGCCGGCTATTCAGCGGATCTGCCGCCGCTTACAGACCATGTGGACGCGGTTTTCATGACCATTACGGGCCTGGGAACACCCGAACAAAACGACCGGGAAAATAACTACCGGAATCTGGTGGAAAATACCGGCGCCCGGCTGGTTATTCCTGTCCACTGGGACAACTTTTTTGCCGACATCAACGATATCCTCAACGACCCGGAGACTGATCCTTACATTTTCAGCGACAACATCCCGCAGGCGCTGAGCTGGGTTTTGGAACAGACAAATCCTGATGATCCTTCCGTCCGGTTTTACCATCAGAAGTTTTTTGAAACCATCGATCTGTATCAGGATGTTTCCGCCTATGACCAATCGCGTCTCGACAAGCTCTGGACGATAAAATAGGTCTCTTGCCCTGGAAAAGAAATGATCCGCGGAACATGTGTGCGGTAAACAGCCGGATGGTTTGTGGCGATTTTCATATCCGCCCCGGGCAAGGTTTGCTTATTTTGCTCAGAACGTCAAGCTGTAGGTCAGCAGGCTTGACCAGTCCATGCCTCTGGAGGACAGCCCTTTCATCAGCATGATTTCCAATGACTGACGATCCGTCAATGTGCGTGTATAGGATACGCCGGCGATAAAGCGCGGGGAGCCGTCGATTCTCTGATCCGGCCCGTATCCCGAAGAAAAGACGCTGAAAGAATTATTGGCGTCGAGAGCGTAATCCACTTCAAAACTCGCCTCCAGATCAAGATAATTCTGATCTCCCTGTTCATCGGCCGCATAGGTTGTCCCGACCGATATTTCCATTTCCCATGCGTTCAGTTTCCGGCTGAGAGACAGGGTCAGTGAGGGTTCCACGCCCGGTTCCCGGAAGGCTTTATCTCCCGTGGGAAACAGGACATATCCGGAAAACGCCATGTTCCAATTATTTTTGTCGTAGAATGACCACTTGGCTCCCGCATAGATGTCCGACAAGCCGCAATCCGGACTTTGACAGGAAACGAAATCGCTTCCGAGGCCCAGCTCCCATGCCGGGCCGATGTTCGCCTTGAAGAATAAGCCTGTATTCAGCCAATCCGCGGAGTCTGTTTTGTATTTGTAATAGCATGGAGAAATTTGCATCAGAAAGCGGCCGTCTTCGACATCCGGCGATCTTTCCCGCAGAATTTTGTTCAGGAGGGACCGTCCCTCGTCCGAGCAAAATGCCGGGGAAAGATTTCCCGCGAAAAAAACCAGCAGTATCATCGCTATGGCCGGCCGGCTCCGTCTGCATGGTTTGAGCCGTCCGGAAAGGCGGAAGAGTCGCATAGGTCCATTTGCTTTTTTCATTACATATCGCCTTCGGCAGCCGGACGGATATTTATGGCGCCGGATCAATCCGGACGTTAAATGCCGCTTGACACGTCTACGTTTGATTTCATATACTCCCGCCGCAAAGAAAAGCCAATCAAATAGTTTCCGTCAGCGGCCTTTGAAAAAGAACATTATAAGGAGGAACCATGTTGAAAAATGATATTCTGAACGCACTGGTTTTTATTCAAAACTGGGGAGATGAAGATGCGGTGATGCAATTTTTGCGGAGGAACGCGCATGCTATTTCCATCTTTCATGTCATGGGACGCCACAGCTATATTATTGATTCCAATTTTGACGACAAGGCTCAACTCGACGATTGGATCAACGATCTGAAAGCGCTCAGGCTGTCCGGAGGCGTTCCCGCTGTCATTTCCGTGCAGACGCAAAAAGTCATCCAGGTTTTCAAGCAGAAAGCGGATTTTGATTTAAAGGACTACAAGGAACTGACGAACCGGTTTCATTTTTTCATGCTCATTGATAATCCCCATCATGATGACCAGCTGATCGAATTGTTGAAAAAGATGCGCATTGTGCAATCCATTCTGCATACCCAGGGAGCAAGTTCGTTTATTGTGGAAATCATCACGGAATCCTACGACAGTTACAAAAAACTGCTGGGCAAGGCCAAAGCATTGAAAAGCATCCGGCATATTGAGACGCTGGAAGTTATTTCGGTTAAAAAATACCGCAGCCGGATTATTGACCGCGGGGGAAAACTTTCTTACCCGCAAACAGATATTCGTGAACTCTATACACTATGAATGATTGAAAACAGGAAGGAATGTTCATGATGATGCGAAAAAGACAAGATGCAAAGCAGCAACGGAAAACCGGAAAAGCAATCAGCGTGTTGGGCATTGTCGCCGCCCTGGGATGTTTTTTGCTCATTTCTTGTTCCCATAAAGCCGATGTCCGGCCGGAAGAGCGTAAAACGAAGCAGGATATATTGCTCATCCCTTACAAATCCGCGCCAATACAAATACAGAGTTCAACCCTGGCCGCCGAGCTTTTATTTGGCGTCGGCGGTCAGCAGGTAATTCGCGCCGGCGCCCGGGAAGAAGGAAAAAAGAAATCCTCTGCCCTTCGTGAAGGCAAAGCTGCATGGAATCCGTCAAAAATAACCGCGGATGAATGCTCGAATATTTTGAAAAATAAGTCAAAAGTTCCCGTTGAAGTCGCCGCCATCGCCGAAGTGCGTGAACTTCCGGAAGTTGACGCCTTGCGGTCCAAAGAGCCGGGCGTTTATCAGACGGCGAAATTTTTCGGCGCTGAATATACGGATATTAGTTATCAAATGAGCGCCTGGCTGAAGAAAGACACGCCGACGCTAAATTACCGGCAGGAGTATCCGAAAATCACGGCGGATTGGGCGCTGGAGATAACGAATTCCTTCTTTTTCATGAAGGAAGAATCGATGATGTTTAACGTTATGCTGAAAATATTCGACATCCAGTCGGGAAAATTGATCGCCACCGGCGCGACGGCTGATCAATTTAAAATCACGCCGCTTGCCAAAAAACCTGATTTTCCGGTTTTTGAAAAGGAATTTCGCAACGCAGCCCGGAAAATGTGCGTTGATGTCCTGGATGAGATGGGACTCATTAATGAGTCTGTGAAAGACAAGAAGTAAAAAAATAACGGAAAGCGCGAAAAACAGTTTGGCGGATATTTTTCAAAGCGGAATTCCTTCAGGTAGATCATTATGAACGTAGCAGTTTTATTAATCATAACAGCAGTTTTATTTTTCGTGGCCTATCGTTTTTATGGAAAGTTTATTTCCAGACTCTTTGGAGAAGATGACGGCAATCCGACGCCGGCCTGCGCCATGAAAGATGATTGCGATTACGTGCCAACCAAACCCCTCGTACTGTTCGGCCATCATTTCGCCAGCATCGCCGGCGGCGGACCCATCATCGGGCCGACCACGGCGCTGCTTTTCGGATTTCTGCCCGTCTGGTTGTGGGCGATTGTTGGAACCATTTTTATCGGCGCGGTCCATGACATGACTGTCTTGTTCGCCAGTGTCCGGGAAAAGGGCAAGTCCATCGCCGAAATCGCTAAAGAAGCGCTGGGCGGCATGGGATTCTTTCTGTTTATCAGTTTCGCCATCCTGATGCTTCTGCTTTTAACCTCCGCTTTTCTGGGATTGACGGCCACGGCTCTTACTTCGACAATTTCACTGGACATTCTGAGACTGGCGCCCGACCAGACTGTCGTGCGAACTATTGTGCAGGGCGGGGTCGTCAAGGCGCAAATCGGCGGCATCGCCTCGACATCCGTTATTTTTATCACGTGTTTCGCGCCGGTGCTGGGCTGGCTGGTCTATAAAAGAAACATCAACGTTTATCTGGCGTCCGCCATGGCAATCGTTGTTTGCATAGCTTCCATTTTTGCAGGAATGAATTTTCCGATCACTTTTGAACCACGCACCTGGATGGTTATTCTTTGCATCTATACACTGCTTGCGGCGGGCATTCCCGTCTGGATTATCCTGCAACCACGTGATTTCACAAATTCCTTTTTGCTTTACATTGGCGCCGCCGCCCTCTTTATCGGCGGTCTGGTGGCGGGTTTCAAAGGGGTTACTTTTTCAGCGCCGGCTCTCAACGTGGCGGAAGGAACAAGTAAGCTGGGGCCAGTCTGGCCTTTTCTGTTCATTACCGTGGCCTGCGGCGCCATTTCCGGTTTTCATTCTCTGGTTGCGGGTGGAACCTCCTCCAAGCAGGTTTCCAGGGAATCACACATCAAGCCGATTGCTTTCGGCGGGATGCTGCTGGAAGGATTGCTGGCCATCGGCGTGATGATTGCAGTCGGCTGCGGCATCATGTTCAGTGATTATGTCAATATTGTCTTTCCGTCTGTCGAAGGAACCAAGGCTAACCCGATTCTGGCTTTTGCCGCCGGCGCCGGCGGTCTGCTGGATGAATCCCTGGGGATCCCTCGGGTTTTCGGAACTATTTTCGGCATCCTGCTGGTCGAAGGCTTTGTCGTGACGACGCTGGATACAGCCGTCCGGTTGAACCGGTATCTGCTGGAAGAGTTGTGGCAGGTGATTTTCAAAAACGTTCCGTCCATCATGAAATCTTATCTTTTCAACGCTCTTTTATGCGTGGCCTTGATGTATTTTCTGGCGGTCACCAACGCGTTTGCATTGATCTGGCCGATTTTCGGTTCCGCCAATCAGTTGCTGGCGTCATTGGCGCTGATTGCCGTATCCGCTTGGCTGGCAAAAAGAAAGAAGACAGCGTGGTTTACCGTTTTGCCGGCGATTTTCATGATGGTGACAACCATTTATTCGCTGATGGCCCTGCTTTTAACCAAATATCTGCTCAAAAATAATATCGCCCTGTCGCTGGTGGCTATTCTGCTGATCATTCTGTCCATCGGCGTCATTATTCTGTCTTTCAAAAAATGGCGGGAATTGGGCAAGCATGGCGCGAAAACAACCGGAAGCGCCGCGTGAACAAATTTGTTGTCAAAAGTAGTCAAGTGTGATTTAGGAAATTAAAATTGTCTTGAATAAAGAAGATTCAAGACTAATATATGAAATGGGTCCGCAAGATTAATTTCTGCGGAGGAATCATTGGCAGCCGGGCCGCTGTCTGAGCAAGTTCAGACAGCGGCTTTTCTATTAACGTAAAGGTTGTTGCGCGAAAAACAACCACGGTATTTTGCGGATTTGATCCGGCGCGGAGCAAGGATACACTGTGTACCCCCCCTCCTTTCAAAGGCTTCACTTTTATTCTTTCTCCGCGCCTTTTCATTTTGCTGAATGAAACAGCAGCGCTGCTCAAACCTTGGATTTTCGAGCGGTTAAGTGGAGCCAGCCAAGCCCCGCCAGCGCGGAAACTACGGACGCCATGATAATGGCAAGTCTTGCTTCTTCAAAAAACATCGGCTGATCGGCAAAAGCCAATTGTCCGATAAACAGCGACATTGTAAAACCAATTCCTCCAAGCCATGCTGCTCCGAAAATATGGCGCCACTGGACGCCGCCGGGTAGATTGGCCAGCCCCAGTCGCACCGCCAGCCAGGAAAAACCGGAGATACCGATAAACTTTCCCGGAAACAATCCCAGAAAAACACCAAGCGTCACCGGTTGCATGATGACCTCCCGAAAAGGCAGAGCGGAAAGATCCAGACCGGAATTGGCCATTGCAAACAGCGGAATGACGCCGAAGGTAACCCAGGGAGAAAGATGATGTTCAAGACGCTGCTGCGGTGACTGCCCGGCATATGATGCTTTTTCAACGCTAACGGCAATGCCATACATCCTGTCCGTCACCAAAGGCGCTTCAAGTCCTTCAGAATGCTCAGCCTTGGCCTGGAACTCTTTTGTCATTTGAGCCAGATATTCATCAAATTGATGAGGCGCGTAGCTTGGACGTGATGGAATGGTGAAGGCCAGAAGCACTCCGGCCAGTGTGGCGTGAATGCCTGATTTCAGAAAAGCCAGCCATAAAAGAATTCCCATAATAAAATATGGCAGCGGGCGGCGGATGCCCGCCCGGTTAAAAAGGATAAGAACGCCAAGGATGCCTATGGCCGCGCCCAGAAGATGTCCATCAATATTTTGCGTGTAAAAGAGAGCAATAACCAGGACTGCGCCAAGGTCATCCGCAATGGCCAGAGCAGTTAAAAATATGATAAGATTTTTCGGAACGCGCCATGCAAGGAGAACAAGAATCCCCACGGCGAAGGCGATGTCCGTGGCCATCGGTATGCCCCATCCCGCGGCGGCCGGCCCGGCGGGATTAAAAAAATGATAAATGACGGCGGGCATCAGCATTCCGCCTATGGCGCCTGCCACCGGCAGAGCGGCATTGCGGAGGGTGGCCAGCTCGCCAACCATAATTTCACGTTTCAGCTCAAGGCCGACGAGCAGAAAGAACAGGGCCATCAAACCCTCGTTGACCCACACATGAAAAGAGAGTTCCATATTCAGAGAACCGATTCCAATGCGCACGGGTGTTTCCCATAAATGACGATAAGCGTCACCCCATGGTGAACTTGCCACAATCATAGTCACAAGCGTCATGCCCATGAGCACAATGCCGCCTGCGGTGGTTTGGCGAAGAAATCTCTCAAAAGGCCCGATAATCTTACCGAAAAGGGGCTCGAGGGGATAGATCTGATTGGTCATGAATTTATGCCTTGCGCGTCAATCATCCGGAAATTGCTCTTTTTAATGATTTCAGGCAATCGGCCATAAGAATGACGCACAGAAGACCAAAGCCCAGCGCCATGCCGAAAATGAAAGGATAAACGGGCATCTGGAGAGTTGCGGATACCTCGCCGCTTTTGCGTATGTCCAGCGCATAGGCGAAAGCCTGATAGGCAATCATGCCAAAAAGGAGAATACCGGTAAAGTTAGTGAATGTCTCCATGCCGAGTTGGACGCGCTGCGGCAGTTTTCTGAAAAGGAGTTCCACGGCAATGTGGCCTTTTTCCAAAGTAGTGAATCCCAGGGAAAATGACACAACAACTGTTCCCATAAATCCTACCAGTTCGTAGGCGCCGGGTATGGGCTTGCCCAGCATGCGCAAAACAACATCCGCCGTGGACAGCAGCATCATGACGATAACAGCAGCGCAGGCAATGATGTTGAAACCTTTGCCGGCTTGTTCAATATATTTGCCAAGTCTGAACATAATAAATGATCGTCTCCTGTTTTTTAAGAATATTTCATTATGAGACGCAAACACTAATAAACGGGAATGTTCTTTCTGAACATATCCGCAATAATATTTTCCATCGAATAAAGGCCCGCCGAAGCTTCGATCAGCCATTTGGCGGCAAAAATCGCCCCTTGCCCGAATGCCTGCTTACTGATGCTTTCGTGAACCAGCCGAATGGTCTGGTATGGAAATCCGAAAATAATTTCATGCTTTCCGACAATGCCGCCCACACGCACGGAATTGACATGTCTTTCCTTTTCCAGCCCCAGAATATGAGCTATTTTTAAAGCGGTCCCTGATTTTTCCTTCTTCTCCCGGAAATGCTCTTCAACAATTTCAATGTCTGCGTGAGGGGCGATACCTTGAAGGACCTGCGAAGCCACCAGAAGAAAATTGATGCCCAGGGTGATATTCGGCGAATAAAGCACGGCGGTTTTTTGGGCCATTTGCTTCAGGGACTCGATGTCTTCTTCTTTGTATTTCGAAATGGCGGAAATAATTCTGATGCCGCTTTCCGCGGCGGTCGCATATTGCTTATATGCCCTGGCGCTTGAAAAATCGACGAGGATATCTACTGGATATTGCAAATAAAAACCATGGTTTATTTCGTCAATTGCATAAATGGGAGCGCTGTCGGTTTCATAGCCCAAAAGACGAGTTGCGTACTTGTGATTATCCTTATGCGTTCGCCGGATTACCCATTCCAGATCAAACATACCGTCTTTATAAAGCTCGTCCGCAACCATCCGGCCTGTTTTTCCAAAGCCGAACAGACCCGCCCTGATTTTTTTTACCGTTTGAAACGGTTTTGTTTTCATGTTTCAATCCTCAGAATGAATATTTTTTGCGTTTCCCATAAAAAAACCGCCACCTGATTCCTGCAATCAGATGGCGGCCCGACCAATCTTTAAAACCCTCTATAAGCAATAAATACTGGCTTATAGACACCTTGTCTCAGCAAATTTTCGTTTTAATTAACAAAATGCAGTAATTTCGTCAAGAAATAATGTCCCGGCAACTTCAATCCCGGCAAGCGTATTGTGTTCAACAATTGCGGGGATTCTTTTAAGAATGATCAATCCAATTAATGCGCCGTGGGCAGGGCGACGATTGCAGCGCCCTGGCTCTCCGCCGCAATTGCCTATCCGGGAGCCCGGAGGCTTGAAAGCGTCTTTACATCAGAATGTCAAATCCGGTAACAAAAACAACTTCGCAGGCTCCTTTCCCCGTGTCATTTCTGGTCAACGAGCTCTGCCATTTCCAGCCGTCCTCTCTAATGACTTTGACGAGATAACCATTCATTTTTACGAGATTTCCTTTTTTGGCCTTTTTGATTGTTCCGGCAATAGCGTCATCTTCCGGAATCAGATGCATATTTGCGGCATTGTGTTCAATTTGCTCCCTCGGCACAGGCAGGGTTTTACAGCGCCAGGACGCCCAACGGTTGCCCTGCGATAATTCCAGCTTGGAAAGAACCTGATCATCCGACATGACGCCCCATCCCAGGAAAAGATCAAACGGGGCAAGCTCTGCTCCTTCGTCAAACCGGTATCTCTTGCTCGAAAGGATGCGCGCCGTTATTGCAAAGTCCGCCAGAGGGATAACGAGATATTTTCCCTTAAAATGGAATTCCTGCCTGGAGGCCCGTTTTTGCGCCGGCTGATCTTTCGCGATCTGTCCCCTTCCTTCATGTGTTACAGGTTGATTGCTTTGCCAGTAGTAAAATCCCCAGACCGCCAGGATCACAAATATGATAATTTTCTTTATATTCATCATTTCAGTAGAAAATAGCCCTGGATTCGAATTCTTTCAGTTGATTGAAATTGGATTCACATTCCTTTGCCCGGATTCCTAATTGAGATTTTCTGGCAATGATTTCTTCGTACTTGGTCCGTTTACCGGCAACGTTTTCATTCCAATCCTTGACCAGTTGTTCGGCCTCCAGACATGTTTCATATGTTTTCCGCCGGTAAAATTCGAATTGTTTGATTTCGGCCGGGGTATTGAAGGCAATGCCTTTAAAATAAACTGACGCATTTTCCATGTCCGGCGTAATTACTTTGCCCTCCGTGGTCTCGATGGCGACTTTTTCCATCGGACCCGGCGCGGCGACCACCCAAGCGTGATTGCCTTCCAGAGCAAGCATCTGGAAATTCCAGGCGGTAATGTTTTGCGTAATAATTCCGCCCATGATTTTCGCGTCAATCCCGTACGTTTTTAACTGGTTCCAAACGTCTATCGCCATGTCCAGACAAACAAATCCCCCCGTCATGGTATAAGTGTGGGAGGCATGATATTTGGCGGCAATTGTTTTTATGATCTGCATTTTGTCCGGTGGGGATGGCGACGGATGGACAGCCTGAGAATTATTTTTACCCGGCACGGAGGGAGCGGCAGGGACGTTCGGGTTGACGGGAGAAACAGACGGTTTGATGTCTTGCCCGGGAAAAGTAAATGCGCTTGGCGGTATGTTTGCCGGAGAGGCAACACGAGTTGACCGGTCCGCTGATTTCACCAAATAGATAGCCGCGCAAACAACAATAATTACCAGAATGGCAAGAACAGGCGCAAGATGCTTCCGGATAAAAAGTGGTTGCCGGGGGCTGCTCTGGTTGTTTATTGCCGGGAACGGGAATTTTTTACCGCAAACGCGGCACCTGAAGAAGCCGTCTTTCAGCGTATCAGCAATATCATTGGTGTTGAATTCGAAACGGCAGTGCGGACAACCAATATGAGTTTTGTCCGGCGCATCGGGCGGCAAAGCTTTATAATGGGAGTTTTCTTCCATGGGATTCCTTTTTTTATTTAGCAGTTTAGCACAAAATTAAGTTTTTGAAAAATTATCACGGGGAACGCGCCGGTGCGATATAAAATTTCGCACTCCGCTTCGGCGAACACAACGCCATTGTTTTCACGTTTCATGAGGTTTCGCGAGAGAGTTGGCAGCCGGTTCTCCTTGCTGTTCAACTCCCCAAACTTATTGATGTTGTCGTTTTGAAATATTTATGATAAACGCAACATCGTAAAGTGAGGAGAAGGCACTTATGGACGCTAAGCCCACCTATCAAGATCTGGAAAAAAGGATCAAGGAACTCGAAGCGGAATCCATCAAAGACAGGCAGGCCTGTGAGGAATTGCATCGGCTGGCTCTTGTGATCCAAAACAGCCGGGATATCATCAACCTCTCCACGCCCGACGGCAAGATGGTTTTTCTGAATGATACCGGAAAAAAAATGCTTGGCCTGTCCGAGGCGGAAGTTGACCATGCGTATATCAGGGACGTAATTCCCGAACACCTTTATGAAAATATGCGGCAGGAAGTGCTGACCGCAGTGGACAGGGACGGATACTGGGAAGGGGACATTCAATATCGCAACATCAAAACCGGTGATTTGAAGGACATGCATGGCATAGCATACAAAATCACCGATCCCAAAACAGGCATGCTGCAATTCCTGGCCAACTATTTACAGGACGTGACCGGACAAAAACGCGCGGACGAAGAAAAAAAATTACTGAAGGAGCGTCTGGACCGCGCGGAGAAGATGGAGGCTATCGGAGTATTGGCCGGGGGGGTAGCCCATGATTTGAATAATATTTTGGGCGCTCTGGTTGCATTTTCAGAACTGCTGGTGGAAAAACTGCCTCAGGATAGTTCTCTGGGCCATTATGCCAGCAATATCATGCAATCCAGTTTAAAGGGCGCCGCCATTATCCAGGATTTACTAACCCTGGCGAAAAGCGGTGTAATCCTTTCAGAGGTGGTTAATCTGAACGGGATTATTTCCGATTATCTTGGCTCTCCGGAATTTGGAAAATTAAAATGCTATCATCTTAGCATAAAAATCCAGGCCGATCTTGAAGAAGAACTTTTGAATATTAAAGGTGTTTCCCAGCAATTAAGCAAGATGGTGATGAATCTGGTCTTAAACGCCATGGAGTCAATTTCCGACCGGGGAGAAGTGACCATCAAAACGGAAAACCGCTACTTGGACCATCCCATCAGCGGGTATGATGAAATGCAGGAGGGCGACTATGTTGTTCTTCTGGTGTCCGACACCGGCGATGCTATTTCCGCCAAGGACATGGACAAGATTTTTGAACCATTTTATACGAAAAGAGTCATGGGCAGAAGCGGAACTGGTTTGGGACTGGCTGCCGTCTGGGGAACGGTAAGAGCTCACCATGGATATATTGATGTAAAAAGTGAAGAGGGGAAGGGAAGCACCTTTACCCTCTATTTTCCCATCACCAGAGAGGAACCGCAGATCGGTGAAAAACCGGTCTTCCCCCTTTCGTTTGCGGGCCGGGGGGAAACCATTCTGGTGGTGGATGATGTGCCGATGCAAAGAGAGCTTGCCGTAAGCATGCTGGAAAGACTTGGTTATTCCGTGGAATCGGTCGCCAGCGGGGAAGAGGCGATTGCATACGCTAAAAACAAAAAAGTGGATCTGGTTGTGCTGGATATGATCATGGATCCGGGAATTGATGGAATGGAAACCTATCAAAAAATCCTGGAAATTCATCCCGGTCAGAAGGCCGTCATCGTCAGCGGTTATTCGGAAACCGACCGGGTCAGCCAGGCGCAAAAAATGGGCGCCGGGTCTTTCGTCCGCAAACCCTATATTCTGGCGAAAATCGGCCTTGCCGTGAGAAGGGAACTGGACCGGACATAGCAGAAGTATTTTGCCGGCAAAAATGAAAAACGATTGCATTAATTGATCCCATTTACATTGAAATGCTTTTTCCATTTGACTCCGTTTTTTTCATTGGTTTCATAAAGAAATGAAAGCGGGAGGCGGGTATGCGCAACATTGAAGAACGCTATCGAACGGTGGTTGAGACCATCCCGGACCCCTATGCGGAATATGACCTGGCGGGCAATATTGTCTTTCCTAACCAAGCCTTTGCGATTGAAACCGGATACAGCCGCGAAGAGTTGCAGGGAATGAATTACCGGGCTTTCCTCGATGACCGGAACGCCGACCTGGCGATGCAGATCTTCCGCAATGTTTTAAGAACGGGTGAGCCGATTAAGAATTTTGAATTGACTTGGCGGAACAAGGATGGCGAAGAAAAAATCACGGAACTGTCAGTGGGTTTAACGCGGGATGCCGATGGGAATCCCATAAGGTATCAAAGTGTTTACCACAATATAACACAACAAAGACACATGGAAGCGGCGCTCCGCCATGCCAAGGAAGCGGCGGAAAGGGCTAACCGCGCCAAAGATGATCTCATCTCCAATGTGTCTCATGAACTGCGCACGCCCATGACCACCATCCTCGAGGGGGTTAGTCAGGTATTGGACGGAATCCTGGGACCCACCACTGAAGAGCAGCGTGAATTCCTGGGCATCGTCCAGGCCAGCACCAAAAGGCTTTCCTGTCTCATCGATGATTTACTGGACCTTTCCAAAATTGAAGCAGGCCGTCTGGAAATTCAGAAGGAACGGGTGGATATGGTAAGCATTGTCGAACGGGTGACGAAGTTGTTCAAGCCGCAGGCTGACGTCAAGAATATTCAGATTAAGACAAACTTTACTGAATCCGTCATTGAAGCCTACATTGATCAGGACAAGATCGTTCAGGTTTGGGATAATCTGATCAGTAATGCGTTGAAGTTTACAAAGCGGGGCCATGTGGAATTATCCGTCGGGAAACAGGAAGACCTCGTGATTTGTTCAGTCAGGGATACGGGAATAGGCATCCAGGCAGAGGACATTTCAAAAATTTTCAGTAAGTTTCATCAAGTCAGAAGAAATCGGGGGCCGGAAGAAAAAGGGACAGGGCTTGGCCTGACCATTGCGAAGGCCATTGTTGAATTACACGGAGGAACTATTTCAGTCAGCAGTGGGCCGGAGCAGGGGAGCACATTTACATTTAAACTCCCCAGAGCGCCGCTGCGCTGATATTTTCAGCAACTAACAGGCGAAGGAGGAGACATGGCGAAAAAAATACTGGTTGTGGATGACGAGCCGGATATTGTCAGAATGGTGGTGTCGCGTCTTCAGGCGAATGGTTATGACGTATTAAGCGCGCACGGCGGCAAAGAAGGACTGGATAAGTGCAAGATGTACAAACCGGATGCGGTTATCTTGGATATTATGATGCCGGATATGGACGGGACGGTTGTCGCCGAAAAATTAAAGGAAGACCCGGAAACAAACAGGATTCCGATTATGTTTCTGACCGCCGCGGTCCGATCGGGTGAATTGCCCAAAAGTCAAAAAGCCGGAAGCCATTACATTCTGGCCAAGCCATTTAAAGCTACAGATTTACTGAAGATGCTATATCAAATTCTGCTTCCTCCCAGGGAGGCGTGACCGGATGCGCCATTTTTCGGGCGGCGTGAAGATTTTCCCGCGCCGCCCGGCCTTGTGCAAACCGTACGCGAGAAATGCGCCAAATTAAAAAAGAGATGGATTAAACATCATCTGGTATTCCAGCACTGCCGGTAGCAAACCGGGACATTTCAGTCGAACAATTCCCTGAGATCAATTTTCCGCCAATCGAAATAATCGGGGGCTCTCAGCCAAATCGTTAGTTGCCGCGGCTCGGCAATCACCTGGTAGATGGTTCCCGAACTGAAAAGTCCGCCTTCCGTGAGAATATCCCTGGATAAAATTTCCTTCATTTTATCGACATCCAGACTTCCCTTGCCGGATTCGGCCCAGGCGAGGCTGTTGTCTCTTCGCGCCTGTGTCCAGCCATTTTGGCTGTCGGGCTGGGGAGGATCCAGTCCCCAGGATGTGTTGATGAAATGGTTGGTGGAAACGAGGAGACCTTCCCGATCGGCGGCCCTGAGTCTTACGTAATTTTGGGTATCCAGGGAACATTCAAAGCTACGTGCGCCGTTGAGATCCGACACATTCACGATCGAGGAAATGTCCACGGATATTGTTTGAAAAGCTTCATCAATCTGGGACATGGTTTTGCAACTCTGCAGAAATTCGAACATGGATACAACCGTGGGTTTACGGTCCACCCTGAATTTTCCAGGGGAATTTCCGCTGTTGACTTCCATAAAGATGCCGTACCGGTTAAGCCCCGTCGGGGCGTAAATCGCGCCGGCGTAATTGACGATGGCCGCGGGAATGCCGCCATCAGACGGATTAAAAACAGCAACAACCGTGTAAGCGCCGAAATTCCTGAAAAAAGGGTGATCATCGTTATTGCGCCCGAAGATCAGGGGAGCGCCGCCCGTGTAATCTCCCCAAACCGCCAGGCCCGTGCAGTTATGGGGTTCGACAACGCTGTTGAGTTTTTGAATGATTTCAAGCGCGTTCACCACAATCTGTTTTTGCAGACCCAATCCCGAAGCTTCCGCCATTCCGGCAATGACATCTTTGTATTTCTGGGGAAAATTTGCATAAAAAACATTGGCGACCTGTTCCATGCGCGCGAGGGTAACGTGTTCACTGTATTTGGACACCTCCAGATCGTAGAGGGCGTTCAACTCGTTTTTCAGGAGCATCCCGTATTGTCTTCCCATATGATAATGGTCGCCTTTGAGGCGGAGAACATGAACGGGACCGGCCTGAAACAGCATTCCTCCTTCATATTCCATCACAAAAACCAAATTTGGATTTGACGATGAGGAACAGCCCCCGACACAGCAAGATGTGAGAACAAGAAGCCAGATCAGGAACAGTTTCTTTTTCATTTTAGCGCCTTTCAAGCATAGTTTCAGAGTAAATTAAGTCAAAACGCTTTTCTTTTTATACAGGGAACGGCTGCGGCCGTCAACAATACTTATCGTTTGCAGTATTTATGCGATTCCGGCGTGTGTTTCTTAAAAAAATCCCAACGCCTTATAAAAATTCGCTTGACAAACATATTATCTTCCTTTAGCGTCATGGCAAAAGATCACAAAAAGAGAAGCGCCTCATCAAAGAGAAGAAGTGACGGGGTAAAGTCCGCGAGAAAGACCTTATCAGTGTTTTCGACCAAAGAATATCTCAGGATTTGCAACATTATTCTGGTAAGATCTTATCTGAAACCGTGAAATTGGATGTTTCATTTAAAACAGGTTCATTTACGTTGTAAGCAGTGCGGCCCATCGTGCATTACTTAATTTGTTTAATAACTTAATAAATGGAGGGGAAATATGGAAAGAAACAGGCATATTTTTAAACCAGGCATCTATGTAGTCGTTATGTTAATGGCGGTGGTGTGTATGGCGTCGTCGGCGCTGGCGCAGGATACATCGTGTAAAACAAAATATCCGATCATGATGGCCCACATGGCTGGATTGGGCGGGGGTACTGGTGTTGTTGAACTGGCGATGCCTGTTCCTTTCAAAGGCCCATTCGGCTTTGGCGGCATCGGCGGAGCTATAGAGGCATGCGGCGCACAGGTATATTATGCAAAGGTATCCTCCCTCCAGACCAACGAAGTAAAAGCCACTGAATTTAAAAGACAATTTTTGGAAGCCAAAGCGGCCAGCGGCGCCAGAAAGTTCAATATCATCGGCCATCAGCAGGGCGGCATCTATACCCGTACGGCCATCACCAATATGGGTTTATGGCCATATACCGCCAGCTTGACCACCGTGAATACTCCTCACCGAGGCTCGTTGATGCTCGAGTTATTATCAGTAATAGCATCGATTGGCGAACAAATCCCGGCGATCGGAGAAATAGCAGGCAAAATTAAAGTATTTCCCGGCGATCAGACATATGCAAAAGATGTTTACAAAGAAATGTCCATGTCTCACATGGTGGCATTCAATTTAAAAACCCCGAACGTTCCTTTTGTTTACTATCAGAGCTGGACCAGCGCCTACCGTGAATATAATTTGAAGGAAACCATTGCAAATGTTTTTGATTTGTTGAAAGAAATGATCGCCGGTAGCGAGATGGCATCCGAACCTCTGGATATCGCGAAACAATCATACAAATTGATGCCCGACATCGCAACCATACAGCATTTGCTTGTCGGAAATAATGATGGACTTGTGCATGAAGACTCGGCCAAGTGGGGTAAATATCTGGGCCTTGTACAGGGTCCCGCATACAGCAAGGGTGTTAACCACATGGATGTTATTGGTCTTGACTCCATACTGGGCGGTGTCGCCGTGTGGGATGCAAACAGCCACTGGGTGCAGACGGTTAAGGATTTAAAAGCAAAAGGCTTATAAATCATCTTCTCATATTTTTCAGGTGAAAAGGGGATAGCTTTATATCCCCTTTTCCTTTTGAACAGGCATGAAAAAATTCTTCAGGCGAATCCCCTCCCCCAAAAATAACCGGTACGGGCAATGAAAAAGAAACTAAAGATAGCCGTTATTCTGGTTTGCATTCTGGTTTGCGGAATTATTGTGTTTGGAGCAATCAACAGTCGCAGAGATAAAACCCGGAATGCTGATCGGAACAACTATTTGCAGACTCATTACATTTTTGATAAAAAATTTCTTGTGAAAATGACCGGAACAGATTTTTCGAAGGATAAATACAATTTTCAGGGCTTGATTACTGCGGATACATTACGTTACTTTCGATTTTTAGACCGGAAATTTGAGCTCAAGTCAATTGACGCCTTGGACGATCATTATCATCAAATTCGTCAATATCTCGTCTCCCAATATCAGGAAGCGGACGCCCGGAAGCTTTTTGATATTTACCGCAACTATTTGGATTGCGAAATTAAACTGGCGACAAACGGTCAATACCATGCTCAAACGCCCGATCTGAGAAAACTTCTTGATCTCCTGTTCAGAATTCAGATTTTCCGCAGAGAGAAAATGGGGAAAGAAACGGCTGACGCGCTTTTCGGAGGAGAGGTAAAAGAAAAAGAGTATTTTCTGAGAAAGGAGATCATTCTTGCCGATCCGGCGCTTTATGGCAAGGAAAAGGAAAGAGGATTGCGCAAGCTGGAAATGGATATGTGGGAAGGTTCGATTGTGCCGGTTGATGCGCATGATAATCCATATAACCAGTATATGTCCAGGAAACAGATGTATCAGAAGGATTTGCACGAGGCGGATGAAAAAAATCGCGGACGCATGATTGAAGAATTCCGCAGGGAATTTTTTTCGGCGGAGCAAATGAAAAGGCTGCGCGAAGTTGATGCGCAAATGGCCGCCGAAGCTGAAAATTTGAAACGTTATCGCGAAGCCGAGCAAAAGATTTTAAACACGAAAAATATGCCGGATACGCAGCGCAATGAAAAAATAAAAGCATTGCAGGATAAGTTTTTCGGCGCAGACGCGGACGCCTTCCGGCGCTTGGAAGCCATTCAAAGGGATCTGAAGAAAAAGTAGCTGTCCGGAAACCGGCAAGCAAACTGCATCATCATACGGGGGTGGTTTCATGCTTAAAAACAAGATAATCATTGTCACGGCGATTGTTGTTGCCCTGACGGTCATGGTTATTGTTCTGAACCATACTTTGCGGAATAATGCGGAGCAAAAACCGGAGACGGACGAGAGTTATCGCGCCCAATTGCTCAGGCTGGAACAAAATAACGGCTGGAAAGCGATTAACAACGAAGATGTGAAAAAGTATCTTGCCGGAAGCAAGGATTTTAACGACCGGGAAGTAAAGTCCGGCTTTTCGGGCGCGATTGTGAATCATGATACGCTGATTTTTTTCCGGTTTATGGACAATCTGTTCAAAAATGCCAAAGATATTCCGGACAGCCTTGAACAGGCTCGCAAATACCTTTTTTCTCTTTTGCCGCCGGACAAGGCGCAGCAAATGCTCGATTTATACAAAACTTACATTAATTACCAAGTTGGCATTCTGGATAAGATGAAAGGGTCGGTCAAAACCGGCCAGCCGGAAGAAACGCTGGCCAATTTTGAAAAAATCAAAGCAGAGCGACGCGCGGTGTTTGGCCGGGAAAATGCCGACATTATTTTTGGCGCAAGCGAAAAGGCCGAGGAATATGCGATCAGGCGTCAAATAATTCTTGCTGACGGCAACCTGTCCGGTCTGGAAAAGGAACGGAGATTGCGCATATTGCATGAAACGATGTGGGGAAATGAAACCATGCCTTTCGACGGGAATCTTTCATCTTATGCCCGTTACCAGGAAAAGCTGCTTATCTACCAGAAGGATTTGGCCGGCGCGCGGACAGCCGCGGAGCGGGAAGCCATGCAGGAAAGGTTTCGCCAGGAGATATTTACGGCGGATGAATTACAGCGGATGAAAGACACGCAGCGTTCCCTGGCGGAAGAAGCGAAAATTAAGGAAGAGTACTCTGCCCGGGAAAAAGAAATTCTTAATGATACCGGCATGAGCCGTGAAGTGAAAGACATGAAGATTCGCGAGCTTCAGGAGGAAACGTTCGGCGAGGAAGCGGAACCATTGCGCAGGCAACAGGCAATCCAGAAGAACCTGGAGGAGCTGGAGCAAAAGCAGGCGTTAGAAGCGAAATCCTTGCCGCAAAATGCAACTCTGGAAGATGCGGTAAAGCACGCCACGCAAAAAATGCAGGATGTGCAGAGGGAACTGGAAGTCCGGAAGCCGATGGAATAGGAGATGCGACGATGGATTATTTGCCCCAGTGGCAGGCAAAAAATTCGCATCCCTCCGAGTTCATGACGGTTGTTTCTCCACGGTAAAAATGTCCCGTAAGATGTTCTGAAAAAATCTGCGCCCACTGGGCGCGCCGCATGTGGTAATCATTGCGTTCGCCTCTGGCCTGAGTGAGAAAAGAAATCACCTCCGCCATGACAAAATTGTCCACGCAGCCCTGACTGACAGCGACGGGAGCGTCGTGCGCGAAAATAGCGTCAATAATAGGCCCGTAGGACTGGTAAACCGATACGGCCAATTCGGGCGAGCCAAGATGGGGGGCATCGTTGTCTCCGTCCATTTCCATCAGGAGCACATTGCCGACCAGTCCCGCCATTTTCCGAAGATGAACTGCCTTATGATCCGCAGGCATGTGATGATAGGACAGAGATAACAGGGCGATATCAATGTTTGCCGGAAGCCCCGCCGCATGTTCCTGAATCCGGCCGTGGCGTTTATCAACTTCCATATCGGGAAACGCCTGTCCGAGTTTTTCGGCGGCGCAGTCCAGCATGGCTGCTGAAGAATCAACCAGAATGACTCTGCTGACCCGCCGGATGCGCCCGGCGGCCATAAGACGTTTCAGGAGGAGAACCAAAAGACTTCCGTCACCGCAACCAACATCAAGAATGGTCAAGGGACCGGTAAAAACAGGAAGGGAAGACGCGGCGAAACGCACAAATTTTTCCCGCATGCCGACGATTGCCGGTATGGTAGTGAAATGCTCATAATGGCGCGGGTTGGCAAAAATCATTTCCGGCATGTAAAACCGGCCATTGTGCCTGTCCAGGTAGGAAGCCATGATGGCATTGAATATTCCGTCTTCTTCAAGCGCCCCTTCCCGGAACCAGTTCCAGGCTTTTTGCTGTTCTCCAATTCCGGCCAAGAGGCCTCCCAAATAAAAATGGAAATGAGCGCGCAAGGCGGAGCGAACACCGTGCAGTGAAGACTGGGGGGTGATCTTTCCATCAGTGGCGTCGCAAGCCAGTTTCTTCCAGACAGTCCGCTCATCATTCGCTAAATGATACATAGGGATTTTTCATTCATCCTTCGCTTTTGTGCCTAGAAGTATAGAAAGGATGTTTGCGCGAGTCAAGGAAATCCTTGCTTTTGTCAAACCAACATGGAAAAGAAATAAATAGTTAGCGCAATAATAATTTATGTATAAACAACAATTATGCTAAATTAATATTCCAGGAGGATAATTTTAAATCATGCAAGTTCAGAACAAATAAGAGCGGAAGATATTCTCCTGCTTGCGGAATCCTCAACTGCCGGACTGGCCGATTCAGAGATGCTTGTGGGATGGAGCACGGAAACGGGACGAGATGCAGTCTTTCCTGAGCCGGTTGGAGTCCTGAGAAAACAACACGAAAGGAGAATTTTCATGATTAATGTTCTTGGCATTCATTCCAGTCCCATCAAAAAAGGCAATACGGCGTGGGTTCTTGATTACGCGCTGCAGGAAGCGGAAA
>CAZBGE010000044.1:0-23581 GCA_964491435.1 uncultured Smithella sp. | reverse complement strand
GCTTGGCCGAACCGCCGGCCGAATCTCCCTCCACCAGATAAATTTCACTGAGCGCTGGATCTTTTTCCTGACAGTCGGCCAGTTTTCCCGGAAGAGCGCCGACTTCCAGGGCGCTCTTCCGCCTGGTCAATTCCCGGGCGCGGCGGGCTGCGTCCCGGGCGCGCGCCGCTTCCATGCATTTATTAAGAATCTGTTTGGCGGTTGAAGGATTTTCTTCCAGATAAGAACCTATTTTTTCGTAAACGATGCCTTCCACCAGGCCCTTGACATCGCTGTTGCCCAGTTTGGTTTTGGTTTGCCCTTCAAATTGCGGATTGCGAACTTTCACACTTATGACGCAGGCCAGGCCTTCACGCAAATCCTCACCGCGCAGCGATTCTTTGCCGTCTTTAATGAATTTGTTGCTGGTGGCGTAGTTGTTAAACACTCTGGTGAGCGCCGACCGGAATCCGACCATATGCATGCCGCCTTCCACAGTATTGATGCTGTTGGCGAAGGAAAAAATATTTTCCAGATATGTTTCATTATATTGCAGCGCGACTTCCACTGAGCAGTCTTCCCTGGCGCCGCTGACATAAATCGGATCTTTGTGCAGCACTTTTTTATTGCGATTGATATACTCGACAAAAGAAATAATGCCGCCTTTATAGAAAAATTCCGAAGATTTATCTGTTCGTTCATCCACCAGTGTAATTTTGACGCCGGAATTAAGAAACGCCAGTTCCCTTAAACGGTTGGCAATCACATCGAAACTGTACTCCGTTTCCTCAAAAATTTCGTCATCCGGAAGAAAAGCGACAGTTGTGCCGCGCCCCTTGGTTTTGCCGACCATCTGCAGCGGCGCATCCGGAACACCCCGTTTGTAGGTTTGCCGGTAAACATTGCCGTCGCGCCGGACTTCCAGTTCGCAGGTTTTGGAAAGCGCGTTGACAACCGACACGCCTACGCCATGCAAACCGCCGGAAACTTTATAGGTATCATTGTTGAACTTTCCTCCGGCATGCAGTTTGGTCATGGCCACTTCGGCCGCCGATACTCCTTCGGTTTTATGCATATCTACAGGGATACCACGGCCGTTATCTTCGACCTGAATACTGTTGTCCACGCGGATTTTTACAGTAATACTGTCACAAAACCCCGCCGCCGCTTCATCAATACTGTTATCAACAACTTCATACACCAAATGGTGCAATCCTTCCTTACTGGTGGAACCGATATACATGGCCGGTCTTTTGCGGACAGCCTCCAGACCTTCTAAAACTCTAATACTATCAGCGGTATATGTTTCAGTCATAACAGTTTTTCAACTCCTTGAAGGTGTTTCCCTCATTAACTTTTTTACCGGTTGGCTATATTTTTAACGGCATGACAATACATAAATAATTATCGCCTTCTGCAGGCTTGATCAAAGTTGGTTTTAAGCCAACCCCTACTTCCATAATAATATTTTCCATATTAATCACGGACACGGCGTCAATCACATAGTTTACATTAAAACCGACATCCATATCTTCCCCAGTATAGCCGATGTCTATTTCTTCCGTCGCCTCGCCGACATCCAGATTTGTTGAATTCAAAGTCATTTTTCCCGATGTAAATGATATAATTACGCCACTGTATCGTTCTGATGAAACAACATTCATTCTTTTTAAAGCATGAAGGAATGATTCTTTATCCAGGGTCACCCCCACACCTTTTTCAGCGGGAATGACTCTTTTGTAATCCGGATAATCTGCGTCCACCAGATTGACTTTCAAAATTGTATTGTCGCTTTTCACAATAAACATGTTCTTGTGCAGGCCAACGCTGACATTTTCATGAATATCCATTAATTTTTTAATTTCCATTAGTCCCTTGCGCGGAATGATGATCCCTTTCATCATTTCAGGCCCAGGCTCTGCCGTAACGGCTTTGGCTACGGCAAGCCGATGCCCGTCCGTCGCCACCATGCGCCAGATATGATTAGTTCCGTCAGACGAAGTTTCCAGCAATACGCCATTAAGGTTTTTTCTGCTTTCATCAAAAGCCATCGCAAAAGCAGTTTTATTAATTAAATCCTTAAAAGTCGATCCCGGAATACTAAAGCATTCTATATCCTGGCTGTCGGCGACACTGGGAAAGTCATCTGCTGGCAAACCGGGGATTTTGTAAATAGCCCTTTGACAGGTAACCTTAACGATATTATTGGCACTTTTCGAAAAATGAACAATGTCTCCCTGTATTTCTCTGACCATTTCATAAAGTTTTTTAGCAGAAATCGTTATTTCACCCTTTTCCGCGATGTCCGCATCGTAATCTGAAATAAGGCTGATTTCCCGATCTGTGGCGATAATTGTCAATTTATTAAATTCCGTTTTCAATAAAACATTGTTTAAAATTGGTGTTGTGGTCTTTTTCTCGACAATACCTAAAGTTTTTTGAATACCATCCAAAAAGGTATTTCTATTAATTTTAAATTCCATCCTCTCCCCCCATGGTATCAAGATTTTTATTTATATTTTTTTATTTATACATATTAATATTAAGTATTAATAATAAGCCCTGTGGATATGTTGATTACTGTCATTTTCATTAAAATTTCAATTCTTTTTCATTATCAGCCTTGTGGAAGAAACGTGCAAATCATGTCACGTTTTGTGGATAATGCTGTCTTCCAGATCCTGTATCATTTTTTTTAAATTAACGTCGGAATCAATTGTCTGCGAAATTTTTTTATTGGCATAGATGACGGTCGAATGATCCCGGCCGCCAACTTTTTGACCAATATCAGGAAAGGAAAAATTGGTTAATTTTCTTGCCAGATACATGGATATTTGCCTTGCTAAAACAAGATTTTTATTTTTATTATGAGCCTTGATATCTGCGATTTTGACATTCATCCGGTTAGCGACGACTTTGATAATTTCTTCAACGCTTACGTCTTCTTTGTTATTATGTTTGACAAGTTTTTTAAGCACTTCCCGAACCAAATCCAGGTCGATTTTTCTGTTGGTTAAAGAAGAGTATGCGGAAATGCGGACCAGAAAACCTTCCAGTTCCCTGATATTTGACTCCACATGGGAAGCGATGTACTGCGCAACGGCGGGTGACAGATCGATTTTGTTTTCCTGCATTTTCTTTTCGATAATCGCTATTTTTGTCTCCATTTCCGGCGGTTGAATGTCAGCAATCAATCCCCATTCGAAACGGGAGCGGAGTCTGCCCTCCAGGTTTGGAATGTCTTTCGGAAATTTATCAGAGGTAACGACAATTTGTTTGCCGGAATCGTGAAGAGTGTTGAAAGTGTGAAAAAATTCTTCCTGCGTGCGATCTTTGCCAGCCAGAAATTGAATATCATCTATTAATAAGGAACCAATATTTCTGTATTTTTCACGAAATTTTGGCATGCGGTCATAGCGAATGGAATTAATCATTTCATTCATGAAAGCTTCCGCAGATACGTACATGACATTTAGCTCGGGGTGGGAGGCGGCGGTCATCAATCCGATAGCATTGAGCAAGTGAGTTTTTCCCAGTCCTGAACCTCCATAAATAAAAAGAGGATTGTAGTTTTTTGCCGGTTGTTTAGCCACGGCGATGGATGCGGCGTGAGCAAACTGGTTGGAAGGACCAACAACAAAACGGTCGAAGGTATAATTGCTATTTAAAAAGGAAATATTTTTGTTTCTCGTGACCTGCGAGGTTTTGTGATGATTTTGATCCTGTTCAAAAGGAAGCGCGGCGGCTTCCGGTTTTTTTTCTTTATCTTTACTTAATGTAAAATTTATATCAACGTTGATGCCGATTACGCCATGTAATGTATTTTTAATCATGGACAAGTAATTATCCATCAGCCAATCCTTGAAGAATTTATTAGGGACGGCCAAATGGACGCAATTATCTTCCATCGCCACAATTTTAATGGGTTTAATCCAAGTGTCATAATTGTGTCTAGGAACTTTTTCCTGAATAATTTTAGTAGCTTTGTCCCAAACGGATTCCATAATAAACCTTTTGTAAACAATATTATCAACAGTTGTTGATAAACTATGGCTTTAATTCGTCCAGAAGATAACGCGCTAGACGGTTCAATTCATCCATAGAAGTATAGGTAATTTCAATTGCGCCTTTTTTTGCAGACCCCTTGATTTTTACACGTGCCATGCATTTTGTGGTTAAAGACTTTTCCAGTTCCATCATAAAACGATCATCGACCACAGCCTTTTTTTCCGCTGGTTTACGTTTTAACTTGGTGATTAATTTTTCAGTTTCCCGGACATTGAGTCCTTTTTTCAAAATAATATCCAGAGCCGATATCTGTTCTTCCGGCGCTGTCAAAGCCAAAAGACCACGCGCGTGACCGGATGTAATCTTTTTTTCAATCAGGGAGGTTTTGGCTTTGTCGGGCAATTTTAACAGCCGGATTGTGTTGGCGATTGTTGAGCGGTCCTTTCCCACTTGGGCCGATATGGATTCCTGGGAGAGATTGAATTTTTCAATTAAGGTAACGTAAGCATTTGCTTCTTCAAGGGGGTTAAGTTCTTCACGCTGAATATTTTCAATCAGGGAGAGTTCGGCGGCTTCCAAATCGGAGGCTTTACGTACAACGATGGGGACATCCTTGATGCCCGCCGCCTGCGCCGCGCGCCAGCGTCTTTCACCGGCGATAATCTCGTATCCCTGCTCGGCTTTACGGACGATAATGGGCTGGATGATCCCGCTTTGTTTGACGGATGCAGTCAGTTTTTTCTGCTCGTCATCATTGAAATTTTTTCGGGGTTGATAGCGATTTGGATGTAACTCCTCAATACCACAGCTATTAACAGGTGATTTTGTTCCGGTGCTGTTATTAACAAGCAGATCTGGAAAAATAGCGCCGAGCCCTTTGCCCAGAGCATCTTTTTTTTGCGCCATTACACTCTCCCTCCAATAATTTCCTGTGCCAGTTCCATATAAGCAACCGCCCCGCGCGATTTGACATCATACAAAATAATGGGCAAGCCATGACTGGGGCATTCTGAAAGACGCACATTGCGGGGAATGACCGTTTGGAAAACTTTATTGCCCAAATGCTTGCGGACGTCTTCTGTCACGCGATGCGCCAGTGTATTGCGCTGATCAAACATGGTCAGCAATATGCCGCCAAGAGATAATGACGGATTCAAATCAGATTTTACCAATTTTACAGTGTTGAGCAGGTAGCCCAGTCCCTCCATGGCATAATACTCACATTGCAGGGGAACGATCAAGGAATCTGCTGCGACAAGAGCGTTGACGGTCATGAAGCCGAGTGACGGTGGGCAGTCAATTACAATAAAATCATATTTTTTATCCAATCTTTTCAACAAATGACGCAAACGAACTTCCCGGTTTTCCAGGTTGACAAACTCCACTTCCAGACCAATCAGATCCTGATTGGACGGAATGACGTCTAAATTGGGCAATGCAGTCGGGACAATAACGGATTCCAGCATCACCTGCCCGATCATGGCATGATAAAAATTTGACTTTTCATACAGCTCCCTATTGATACCCAGACCGCTTGAAGAGTTGCCTTGTGAATCTGCGTCGATAAGTAAAGTCTTCTTATCGGACGCGGCAAGTGACGCGGATAAATTAACAGCTGTCGTCGTTTTACCGACACCGCCTTTTTGGTTTGCGATACATATAATTTTATTCATTATTTTGTTTAAGTTTTCCGAAAAAATCTTTTGGTAAAACCTAGTGAAGGCGTAGCATAAAAAAGGATTTTTTAGAAGTTTTTTTTATTTTATTTTCCCTTTTGGGCAATAATAATTTTACGGGGTGCGCCCAGAAGTGGCAAACTTATATCATGTTGAAATATTTGATATAAATTATTATAATCGCCTTTGATGAAGGATGTTGCAAGCTCGTCTGCGACAGACGGTCCCTTTAAGGTTATCAACAGGCCGTGAGGGGCCAGAAAATACATTCCGAGCGGCAGTAAATCCGGCAGCTTGAGGGAAGCCCTCGATATCATAATATCGAATTTTTCTTTCCATGTATCTGTCCTAATAATGTTTTCCGTACGATCATGGAGCGTAAAGGTATTCTCAAGATGCAAAAGACGAATAATATGCTTTAAAAAAGATACTTTTTTACGGTTGGTTTCCAGAAGGCAAAGTTGTATAGACGGCAGAGCAATCTTAAGTGGAATTCCGGGGAATCCAGCTCCGGATCCGACATCCACCATTCGAATACTTGCTTCTTCTGGCGAGGGGATCGTTGAGCGCCGGCGATGAGTTGATTGCAGACAAGGGGCGATGAATCTTGCAGCAGTAAGTGAATCCAAAAAATGGCGGGTAACAATTTCACCCGCTGTTTTTTCAGAAATCAGATTGATTTTGGCGTTCCATTTCAAAAGTTCGCTTTGATAAAGGTTAAACATGGCCAGGTGGCGTTCGTTGAGTTCTATACCCAGCAGCTCCATACCCTGTTTCAGTAAAAACATTTCCGCATTCATGTTAGGAAAAATAACAAAAAACGAGCACCGCCGCAAACAATAATAATGACCAAAAACCATTATTACGAAATAATGCCAGCAAAAACTGTCCCAGAAATGACGGAACGATGGGATGGCGATTTCTGGCGGCAAGCGTTGCCGCTGGCGGTGAATTGCTTTCGTCCTGAGGGGAGCGATCACCGTCCGCAAACACTTTGCAAGTTGCTTTATGATGAGAAGAATATTTTCGGAATATTTCGCGTTGCGGACCGATATATTAAGTGTACACACACCGGTTTTCAAACAGATGTTTGGAAAGACAGTTGCGTGGAATTTTTTGTGAGACCTGAAAAGAGTGCCGGTTATTTCAATTTTGAGTTTAATTGCGGCGGAGCGCTCCTAGCATCTTATGTGACGGATTTCCTCCGAATTCAAGGCAGACTCAAAGAATGCGTTCCCCTGACATCTGAAGATAATCATCAAATCCAGCGTTATGCGAGTCTTCCTGCCATAGTCGAACCGGAAATTTTGACACCGCTGGTTTGGATGCTGGAATTTTCCATACCTTTCAATATCTTGGAAAAATACGCAGGAATTATAGGTAATGTTAAAGGACAAATCTGGCAGGCCAACTTTTACAAGTGCGGTAATGAAACCTCTCATGCACATTGGGCTTCCTGGATGCCGCTGACCGCCTGCAATTTTCATGATCCGGGTAGTTTTGGCAGGATCATATTTCGTTAGCAAAGTTAAAAAAAGATGCTAATCTTTCAAGAAATTAAAGTTTTCATGCGGATATTACGATATGAAAATATCAAAGGAGAGGGTATGGACATAGCAGCAGTCGCATCAACCTTGATGGTCATGAGTCAGTCGCAAACTCAGGAGAAGGTAAGTTTGAGCCTGATCAAAATGGACGCCGAGGCCGAGCAGGCCATGGCTAATATGCTGATACAAAACGCCCGCCAGATTCAGGCATTATCAAATTCATCCAGTGGCGAACTTATTGATCTTTTTGCTTAAATCAGAAAATCCCAGCATTCTTACCATGCTTGACCAACCTGCCCGGACGATATTCGGGTTATGAAAATATTTTTTCTTGACTGATTATCTCTCTTCGAGAGATGACGGTGCTCTGGTGGTAGTTCAAGAACCTCAAACACATAGCGAGCTTTCCAAGAAAACGTTTTAATTGACAAATGAACGCCAGTCGTTATATTGGTAACAATTAAATATTCAAATATTATGAAAGGCTGCGCGCCTGTATATTGGAGAGGAGGAGTATGAAAACGTCAAATAGAAAAACTTTTTTTATGTTCTTAATGGCCTTTCTGGTTGCATTTTTTATCGTTTCCCTGGTTGGAGTTCTTCGTTCGTCTTTTACGACAACGGGAGCGCCGGAAATCACCGAGGCTCAGGCTGTGCCGGGCATATCGGATAACGCTGGCAAGACGCCGGTTTCTTTCTCCGATTTGGCGGAACGAGTTAAACCAGCTGTCGTAAATATCAGTACATCCAAAACGTACAAGGGACGGAGCGGTTTTGGAACACCTTTCGGTAACTCCCCCTTCGGTAATTCGCCATTCGGCGATGATTTTTTCGATCGTTTTTTTGGCGATATGCCTCGCAGAGAATTCAAACAACGGAGCTTGGGGTCCGGATTTATTATTAGCAATGACGGCTACATTTTTACCAACAATCATGTTGTGGAACAGGCTGACAAAATTCTGGTGAAAATATCCGACGGTAAAGAGTACGAAGCCAAAGTGATTGGAACTGACGCCAATACTGATATTGCTTTAATCAAAATCAAACCGAGTAACAGTCTGCCGGTTGTAGAAATAGGCGATTCTGAGAAAGTCAAAGTCGGTGAATGGGTTATTGCTATCGGAAATCCCTTTGGACTGGAAGCCACGGTAACGGCAGGCATTGTCAGTGCAAAGGGACGTGTTATCGGCGCTGGACCATACGATAACTTCATTCAAACGGATGCTTCCATTAATCCTGGCAATAGTGGCGGCCCTTTATTTAATATGGAAGGAAAAGTTATCGGCATTAACACGGCTATTGTTGCCCAAGGACAGGGCATTGGCTTTGCCATTCCCATCAGCATGGCTAAAAGCATTCTTAATGATCTGAAAACAAAAGGCAAGGTGACGAGAGGCTGGCTGGGTATTTCCGTTCAGGATATTTCCGACGATATCGCCAGCAATTTAAACCATTCCAATAAACGTGGCGCTTTAGTATCAGATGTTTTCAAGGGAGACCCCGCAGACAAGGCGGGAATAAGAATTGGTGACATTATTACTGAAATTAATGGAAAACCGATCAAAGACACCCATGAATTGTTGTTGACCATTGCATCGCTTCATGTTGGTCAGAAAATGACCGTAAAAGCAATCCGCGATGGAAAAGAAATGACTTTCCATGTCACAGTAGCGGAGCGGAAAGAAAATGTGATGATGGCCGATAAATCAGGCAAGGGGCATTTTGGCATTACAGCTCAGGACATCACGTCTGAAATGGCCAGACAATTGGGAATAGGGCGCGAGGGTGTGATTGTCGCTGAAGTTCAAAACGGAAGCCCGGCGGATGAAGTCGGCATTCAGCAGCAGGACATCATCGTACAGGTTAACCGGGTGAAAATTTCGTCCATGAAGGATTATACGAGAGAGATCATGAAGGCGGCCGCAAAAAAAAGCGTCACCTTATTGATCAAGAGAGGGAGATCGAGTTTCTTTGTTGCGCTCCGGACGGAATAACAGGCGGAATCATCATGCATCATAAAGAAGGGCGGGCCGTGAGGTCCGCCCTTCTTTATGAAAGAATCATTCTGCAAGTGATATAATACGGACAGCAGGTGACCGTTTTTTATTTCATATGGACAAAACTGCGCAAAAGATTTAATGGGAAGACCATGAAACTTTTTGATTATACGGGCGTGATTCACTTGCACTCATCTTTTTCATTTGACGGCCATGTTCCCATGGAAGAAATTATTTCTGTTGCAGAAAAGAACGGGATAAATTTTTTGATGATGACGGATCATGACCATCTGAAGGCAAGGAGTGAGGGATGGGAGGGGTGGAAAGGAAAAACGCTGGTCATTGTCGGCGAGGAGATTGCTCCACGGTTTAATCATTATCTGGCATTCAAAATACAAAAACCGGTTGCTTATTTTGGGGACCCGGAAGGGAAGAATCCGCAAAGATATATTGATGATGTAAACAGACAGGGAGGATTTGGTTTTATTGCCCATCCCGACCATGAAGGGACTGCCATGTTTCACGTGAAACATTACTGTTGGAATGACTGGAATGTTAGTGGCTATGCGGGAATCAGCGTTTGGGATTTTATGACGGATTGGCAAAAAAGCCTGTCGGGATTCATCAGTGGATTGTTAAGTTTTTTTTTCCCAGCTTATTTTCTAAAAGGTCCGCGTCGCGTTACGCTTGAACGATGGGACGCTCTGAATCAGATTAAAAAAACGGTTGGCATTGGGGAATTGGATAATCACGCAACAGTGAAAAAAGTATTCGGAATTCCGATTGTCGCTTTCTCTTTTGACCGCGCATTCCGGTTTATTCGCACTCATATTATAACGGAAGAAAAATTCAGTGGTCATAGCCAGCAGGATACCAATTTGGTTTATCAATCCCTGCTGCACGGGCGCTGTTATTTTGCATTGGAATACTTCCTCAATGCTCAAGGTTTCCAATTCGTTATTGAACGGAATAAACAGAAATTTCATATGGGAGACAGTCTGAAGCTTGAGTCCGATACACAATTAATCGCGTCTTGTCCCAAGGAAGCTCTGGTCAGAATTATCCGAAACGGACAGGAATGGATCCGGCAATCAACCCATCGTTTATCCGTTGTGATTGATAAGCCTGGTGTCTATCGCGTTGAAGCATATTTGAAATCCTTTGGAAAGCTCCGTCCGTGGATTTATTCCAACCCGATTTTTGTTGTTTGATTTCTTTTCTGATTCTACGCGGATCTCTGAATAGGTGTTCAAGATGAAGAACGATATTTTTCATGAGGCGAGCAGATGCCATTGAAAACCAAAACAAAGAATATCAGCATTGTTTTGTTCAGGCCCAAATATGCGGGCAATGTCGGTTCGGTGGCCCGGGCAGCCAAGAATATGGGAATCCATGATATTATCATCGTCGGAACAACCAATCTGGAACAGGAAGTTATGCGGCAGCGTTCCACGCATCTGGCGGTGGATGTTCTGGACCAAATTAAATATTTTGATTTCCTGGAGGCGGCGCTTGGAGGCTTTAATTACATCGTCGGCACTACCGCCCGCACGGGCAAGGCGCGAGGACCTTTTTGGTCTCCGCGTGCAGCTGCTCAGGATATTGCCAATGTGTCGCAGAAAAACAAGATCGCGTTGCTGTTCGGTCCTGAAGATACGGGGTTGGCTAATGACCAGTTGCGTTTCTGCCATCGTGTGGTCACTATTCCTACCTCCCGTGAATTCACTTCCCTGAATCTTTCACAGGCGGTAATGATTCTCTGCTATGAAATTTTTATCGCTTCACCGGCAACTGTTTCAGTTGCTGAGTCGCAGCCGAAACTGGCACTAGCTTCCGAATTGGAAGGCATGTATGGACAAATAAAAGATTTACTTGGCAAAATCGGTTTTTTAAATCCGGAAAATCCTGAATACTGGATGCTGGACTTGCGCCGCTTTTTTTCCCGTTCCGGTCTATCATCGAGGGAAGTGAAAATTATCCGCGGGATCTGCCGTCAAATGGAATGGCATGCCGACAACAAAAAACTTGATCTTCGTTAAAAAATAACGCCTTATGGATTCGACACTTTTGATAAAACCATAGAGGAGGTCATCGATGATGATTAAAAGATGCCCTACGGGATCGGGTGGTATATTAACCATATTTCCGGTCATTTTTTTTATTTTTCTATCCTGCGCCGGCGCTCCGTCAAGTCATCCGGGCGGCCGTTTGATTGGTGGTCCCTGTAAATACAAGAGCTATCCCGGTCAAGCGACCATTCTTTCCATTTCCCGCAGCCAAACCGGTTACCAGGATACAATCGAGCGATTTGACGTTTTATTTTCATTTAAACCTCAATACAAGGTTGCAGAAAGTTTTGCGCAGGACGCCACAAAAAGGTATCATCTTTATGGTAATAACTTTCAGTATCCCGATAGAGAATTTTTAGCAGTCAACAATATCCGGGCCGGCAGCTTGCTGGAGGGCAGCATGGAGGTGATCATTTCAGGAACCTGCACACCGGTTTTGTTTGATTTTCCTGGATTAAAACATTGAGAACAGAGGCGATCGTGAAAAAAGTATTTGTTTTTGTGCTTCTGATCATATCCGCGATGCCGATCATGGCCGTTACACCTGCTTTGTGTAATGAGGAAACATTGCCTGTCTTGGTTTTAGTAAAACAGAATATGACTGCGGAATTTGATCGTCTGGATACCGGATTAAAGCAGGCTGCTGAAACGCTGGCAACCGCCGGAATGACCGGGAGCAAAGCCCGTCTGGCGTTAACGAAGCTTTGCAGTAATTTTGATTACGCCGTGGATTGTGCCACGGTTGATATCCAGGGAAGAATGGCGGCCATCGAACCCTCTCCGTACCGGAAGTACGAAGGCAAGGATATCAGCGGCCAGGAACAGATTAAGCATATTATCAAAAATGGCCGACCGGTGCTGAGCAAAGTCTTCCGCGCGGTGGAAGGTTTTCCGGCGGTTGATGTCGAATATCCGGTGAGCGATCCTGCCGGAAAAAGACTTGGGTCGGTGAGCATTCTTTTCCAGCCGGAAAAACTGTTGCGGAAAATTATTGTCCCGCTGGCGCAGAAAACACCGGTTGATATCTGGGTCATGGAAAAAGGGGGCCTTATTCTCTATGGCGCGGATATATTCCGGCTCGGCCTGAATCTTTTTACATCTGCACGGTATCAGCCTTATAAAGGTCTTGTGCGGCTGGGACGGCGTATTGAAGCAGTTCCTGAAGGAAACGGCGTTTATCGATTCCGTAGCGGTTTGCCCCGAAAAATTGTTGCAAAAAATGCTGTTTGGAAGAGCGTGTCCCTGTATGGCGCCGAATGGCGTCTGGTTGCCGTAAGTGTGGAACATCAAGATGCATCGCATCAGGCGGGCATTCTTATTCCATCGGCGGATCCGTAAAAAAGACGGGAAGCTTTTTAAAAAATGTTTCCGGCTTGTATTTTTGCAGTGAATTGATGAAAAGATAAGTCATTTGAAAAGCAAAACAAACTTTTCGAAAACATCTTTGTGGAAATGGTCCATCATTTCTTCTTTCATGATCTTTAAGGCGTTAAAGGGTTGAAGTTGCGCTCTGTATGGTCTATTGGAAACTAAAGCGTCAAAAACATCAGCCACTGAGCAAATTTTACCATAAATGTGGATTTCGTCACCACGCAGCCGCCTTGGATATCCGCTGCCATCATACCGTTCATGATGCTGCAGAACAATCAAACGGCTTTCTTCACCCATTTGCCTGGCTTCATTCAAAATCCGGAATCCCATGCCGGGATGCTTGCGTATAATGCTCATTTCTTCTTTGGTCAACTCTCCCTGCTTGTTGAGAATGTATTCATCGATATTGATTTTTCCGATATCATGAAGAAAAAAGCCTGCTCCGAGAGCGTACATGTCGTGCCGGTTTTCCTTCTTCAATAATGCTTTAGCCAGAGAAATGGCCAGGACACCGACGTTAGCGGAATGAACATATGTGTCATAATCATATGATGTAAGTTTTAACAGGTAGCTGCTTGCGGGATCATCGGCAAGCACCATGTCTACAATACCAAATATTCCCCGTTTGAATTCGGCAATTTTTTCACCTGTGGGCGTGCCCCAGAGGTTTTTTATCATATCGACGGAGTGGGAATGAATGACTTGGGCTTTCTTCGGCGGCGACATTATTTTATCGGCCAATGTTTCTTGCAGCTTTTCTGAAGCGATGGTCAGCCCTTTACAGGAATGATTATCCGGTTGTTCAGAAGACTGCTTCAGAGCCTCCTCGGCCGGAATGCCTTTATTTTCATCGATTTTGATGGTTTTAATGCCATAATTCGCGATTTTCTTGATTTGTTGTTTTGACGTAATGGTAAAACTGTTACTCAAAAAAGGATGGGCGTGCCAGGCGCTGGACAGATTAACATACATGCCGACTTTCAATTGCGACGTTTTGATTGTTTTTGCCATAAATAAATTTTCGCGGCTATTGACGCGGCCACGGGATATTGTATTAAATTTGATTGCATTTTAACATAAAATGCAGGAATGCGGGAACGGAAATTTCAATGAGCAGCAATTGGTAATCAATCTGGGAGAAGTCTTTTGGGCGTTGATGCTCCAAGTGGCTGCCTCAATGCCAGTTAAAAAGTTAGTTGAAAAATTGTGACAATCACCATAAAGGTGAAAAAAATTTTTAAGGCAAAGGAGTTTTCATGATTTCGAAACGATCATCTGAATTCACTTCTTTCATTGTCATGGACGTCATGGCGAAAGCGGAAGAGCTGGAACGCAAAGGAGAACATATTATCCATTTGGAGGTGGGCGAGCCGGATTTTTCAACGCCACAGGCCATTACGGACGCAGCCATCGATGCTTTGCGAAACAACAAAACACGCTATACTCACGCCTTGGGACTGCTGGAATTACGACAGGCAATCTGTGAATACTATTTTCAAGAATACGGCGTTGCCATTACACCCGAACAGGTGCTCGTTTCCACGGGAACGTCGCCGGTATTATTGTTTGCCATGCTGGCTCTTTTGGATCATGGTGATGAAGTGATTATTTCCAATCCCCGCTATCCCTGCTATCAGAACTTTATCCTTGCCGCTGGCGGTAAAATCAAGGAAATTAAAACATTTCCGGAAGATGGATTTCAATACCGCCACAAAGACATCAAAAAGAAACTATCCCGGCGGACGAAAGGAATCATCATCAATTCCCCATGTAATCCGACAGGCATTGTGATGACTGAAGAGCAATTGCAGGACATCGCCCAATTTAATTCTTCATACATTATTTCTGATGAAATTTATCATGGGCTGGTTTATCAGGGGCGCGAGCATACAATTCTGGAATACACGGACAATGCTTTTGTGATTAACGGTTTTTCCAAGCTTTACGCGATGACCGGCTGGCGGCTGGGATATCTGATTTTTCCCAAAAAATTCAGCGCGGTCATGCAGCGTATCCATCAGAATTTTATGATTTCAGCCAGTGGCTTTACGCAGTGGGCGGGTATTGCCGCGCTTACGAAAACAAAAACCGATATTGCAGCTATGATTCAAACCTATGATGAACGCCGGCGTTACATGCTGGTCCGGCTGGCGGACATGGGCTTCGTCATTCATGTCGAGCCCACCGGCGCATTTTATGTATTTGCCGACGGTCACAAATTTTTCACTGACTCATACAAAGAAGCATTCCGGATCACCGAAGAAGCGAAAGTCGGCGTGACGCCCGGAATTGATTTTGGCGGCGGCGGAGAAGGTTTTCTGCGTTTTTCCTATGCGACATCTCTGGAAAATATCAAAGAAGGATTGAATCGCCTGGAGCGCTACCTTAACAAATAAAATAATAATAATGAATAGTGACGCGGCAGTCAAATACTGTCAGCAGATTATTCCCATTCAATCGTGCTGGGCGGTTTGGAACTGATGTCGTAAACGACGCGATTGACGCCGCGAACTTCGTTGATAATACGAGTGGAAATGCGCGCCAGCAGATCTTGCGGGAGCCTGGCCCAGTCCGCCGTCATGGCGTCATCGCTGGTGACAGCGCGGATAGCAACGATATTTTCATACGTGCGCTGATCCCCCATAATGCCGACGCTCTTCAGCGGAAGTAAAATAGCAAATGATTGCCATAGCTTGTAATAGAGATGGGCCGCGCGGATTTCTTCGATCAAAATGGCGTCGGCCTTGCGCAACACGGACAGGCGCCGTGCGGTCACATCGCCGATGATGCGGACGGCCAAGCCGGGGCCAGGGAAAGGCTGACGCCAGACAACGTCATCCGCCAGCCCCAGTTCTTTTCCCAACAGCCGCACCTCATCTTTAAACAAATGCTTGAGCGGTTCCACCAGCTGAAGTTTCATGGTTTTGGGCAGCCCGCCGACGTTGTGATGCGATTTAATCACTGCGCTGGGACCGCCGAAAGCCGAACGGGACTCGATCAGGTCGGGATAAAGCGTTCCTTGGGCCAGAAACTTTACCCCCTTGATTTTACGTGCCTCCGCGTCAAAAACTTCAATAAATGTGCGGCCGATAATTTTGCGTTTCTTTTCCGGATCCGTGATGCCTTTGAGTTTATTCAGAAATATTTTTCCCGAGCGGGCGAATCGTAGATTGATATGCAGATGCCTTTTGAACATATCAATGACGCGTTGCGCTTCACCTTCCCTCAGCAAGCCGTTGTCCACAAAAACGCAGGTAAGTTGACGGCCTATGGCTTTATGCAACAGCGCCGCAGCGACGGACGAGTCAACCCCGCCGGACAATCCCAGAATGACTTTATCCGCTCCCACCTGATGACGAATTTCATCGACGGCCTGCTTAACGAAGGATTTCATCGACCAGGATTTTTTACAGCGGCAAGCTTCAAAAAGGAAATTGGCCAGCATTTTCCCTCCGTTGCGCGTGTGGATCACTTCCGGGTGAAACTGCAGCCCGTAAAAATTCCTTTGCGCATTCTCCGCCGCGGCAATCTCCGTATTATCTGTTGAAGCCGTAACCGAAAAGCCTGGCGGCAGCTTGCCGATGGAATCTCCGTGGCTCATCCAGCATTGCGTCTTTTTCCCGATGCCGGAAAAGAGGCCTTTTTGCTTTTTGATGTTCAGCTCGGCAAAACCGTATTCCCGTTTCGTTGAGCCGATCACCTTTCCGCCAAGGGAATCCACCATGTATTGCAGGCCGTAACAAATGCCCAGAACCGGAATGCCAAGGTCAAAGATGCCGCAATCCACACGTGGCGAGTTCTTGATGTAAATACTGGCCGGGCCTCCGGAGAGAATAATGCCTTCCGGCTGAAGGGCTTTGATTGCAGCGATGGATATTTCGGGCGGTTCGATTTGGCAATAGACATGATTTTCGCGTACCCGCCGGGCGATAAGCTGATTATACTGAGAGCCGAAATCAATGATCAAAATCATTTTGTCTTTTCCTTTCCTAGCAGATAAATAGCATTTCCCAGAACTTCGGCAGAGGCCAGGTTTCGTCGTCAACGAGATTTTCCAGTGTATCGACATATTCACGAAGCTCATCCATTTTTGGTTTGACCTTGGCGCAGAGAGCCTCAGCCATTTTTTGTTCGTAATCAATGGCTTTTGCCGCTTCCATCTTCGCTTGAATATCCTTGCCAGTCGTATAAATATTATTAATTAGATCCAGTATTTTCTTGAGGAGCTCGATCTCGGAAGATACCACCGCGCCTGCGCCAATCGCTTCCCTGGCGCTGAGAATCGCCTGCGCTAATTTTCTTTGATAGGCCGCCGCCGCCGGGATGACCTGCGTCAGACAAATATTGCTGAGGCAGTTGACCTCGATTTCCAAATCCTTAATATAGCGTTCCACGTAAATCAGGTAGCGGGACTTCAACTCTGTGCGAGATAATACTTTATGTTTTTCAAATAGTTGTAATGCCTTGTCTGAAATTAACGCTTTCAGGGCGCCGGGCGTTGCCTTTTCATGGAGCAGCCCTCGCCTTTTTGCTTCCATGGCCCATTCCCTGGTGTAATTGTCTCCGTTGAACAATATCGGTCTGATATAGGCGATTTCACTTTTCAAGACGTCAAAGACGGCTTGATTGATATTTTTGGAACCTCTGGCACGGATTTTTTCAGCGAGATCATCAAGGCTGTCCGCCACAATCGTGTTGATGGCATAGGCCGGACAGGCTACGGATTGCGACGAACCGACCGCCCGGAATTCAAATTTGTTACCGGTGAAAGCAAACGGCGACGTCCGGTTGCGGTCGGCGTAATCCTTGCTGACCGGAGATAATGAAGAAATTCCCAAATCGATGATTTCCGCGTTTGTTGCCTTATGCACGGTGCCTTTTTCGATGTTGTCCAGAATTTGCGTCAGTTGCGCACCCAGGAACACTGAAATAATGGCCGGCGGCGCTTCATTGGCGCCGAGGCGATGATCGTTGCCGTAAGACGCGACCGTGGCGCGCAGAAAATCAGCATGTCTGTAAACGGCGCGGATGACAGCGATCAAAAATACCAGAAAATTGATATTATCCTGCGGCGTCTTGCCGGGATTGAGCAGATTATTTCCGTTATTGTCCGATATCGACCAGTTCAAATGCTTGCCTGAGCCGTTGATCTTGGCAAAAGGCTTTTCATGGAGCAGAGCGGCCAGCCGATGTTTTTTAGCTACGTATTTCAGTGTTTCCATGATCATTTGGTTGTGATCGATGGCCAGATTCGCTTCTTCAAACACAGGGGCAATTTCATACTGGCTGGGGGCGACTTCATTGTGGCGTGTCTTGGCCGGAATGCCCAGCTTGTAGAGTTCCTCCTCCACGTCGTGCATGAATGACGAAATGCGTTCCTTGATGCTCCCGAAATACTGATCCTCGAGCTCCTGGCCCTTGGCCGGCGGCGCCCCGACCACGGTTCTTCCACTCAGCACCAGATCCTGCCTTTTGTAATAATAATCCATATCTATCAAAAAGTACTCTTGTTCCACGCCCAGATTGGCGTGGACCTTTTTTACGTGCTTCTCGCCCAGCAGTTTAAGCATATTGACCGCGCTTGTGCTTAAGGCGCGAAGCGATCGCAGGAGCGGCGTTTTCTTGTCCAGCACCTCGCCGGTATAGGAAATAAATGCGGTCGGAATGCACAGCGTTGTGGAAATGCCGTTTCGCTTGATAAAGGCGGGCGAAGACATGTCCCAAGCGGTATAACCGCGCGCTTCAAAGGTGGCGCGGATGCCGCCGGAGGGGAAAGAAGACGCATCCGGCTCGCCTTGAATCAACTGCTTGCCGGAAAACCGCTCGATAACAGCGCCCGGGCCTGCCGGATCTGCAAACGCGTCATGCTTTTCGGCGGTGGCGCCGGTCATCGGCTGAAACCAGTGCGCAAAATGGGTCGCCCCCTTTTCGATCGCCCATTCTTTCATGGCGTGCGCGACAACATTGGCGGTTTCTTCATCAAGCGTCTGGTCGTCGTTGATGGCGTCCATTAATTTTTTGAAGGTGTCTTTGGGAAGCTTTTCCTTGATGACTTTGTGGTTAAAAGTGTCCTCGCCAAAGTATTGCGACACGGGGACAAACTTTTCTTTTTCGATGATGTATTGTCTTTCCGCCGCCAGCGTGGGAGTTGATTTTTTCATATGATTTCCCTATCTATTTGACATAATTCATAATATCTATGGATCGCTTGCCGCAAATAGCAAATACCGGCCGGATAATTCCCAACGTAAAATACTTTGCCTTTCACGCTATATTTTAAGGAAGCTTTAATCACAACATTTATTTTCAATAAACCTGAATCATTTTTGAGCGCTTTCCGAAACCCGCCTGCATCTGCCAACCTTGTTGCGGCGGTGTTAACAGGATTATTCCTTGCCTGCCTGGTGCTTCCGCATCTCTTCGCCAGATCAAAATAACCAATGCGAGAAATCAAAATATCAGGCCAAGCAGCCTGAAGGATCAGCGGGGAACAATTTTGATTGAGTTTGTACAATAATTGAGTAAATATATCAACATTCTAAAGAAAGGGGAGACAATCATGGTCGAGGGGGAAAAACTTATCACGGAGCTTTTTGAAAAGTTCAGTAAAAAACAGTGGGAAAATGTGGACAATTTTATTCATCCTGCTTTTCAATCTGTTCATCAGGATGGCGCCAGAAACAAAGAGGAAGAGCTTGAGACGTTAAAAGGTCTCCGAATTGGGGAATACTACCTGGATAATTTCAGAGTGACACAGGATGAAATGGTTATGGTTGTTACTTATAACGTGAGGATTTATGAGTTCATTGACGGGAAGCATACTCTGGCGAGTCCTGCTCAGAGATTGTCGGTATTTATAAAATCAACGGACGGCTGGAAGTGGCTGGCTCACGCAAATTTCATCCCCATCACAACTTAGGAGAATGTATGTCTGGATTCGGAAAGCTGACTTTTTCATTTTGTGTGATTTTTTTTATTTATTCGCTCACAGCCTGCTGCGGGAAGCAAATGGTTGACAACCTGGTGACCTGGGAAAACTTAAAAGTTGATGTCTTAAATGAAAATGACCATACTTATACAGTATATTTAAATGCGGCCAAGGATTGCCTCTGTGATTTTAACGCCAACAGGAAAGAAGACCGGCTCAGAGTTATGAATCTTCTCTTTGAAGGAAAATGCAAAAGCGTAGAGGTCTTGAACGAGGAATATGTTCATTTAATGCTGTATGACGCCTGGGCCATGAAAATAAAATGCCGGCAGTGAAAAAGATCTATAACCTGCAATTCAGGTATTTCATAATGAATTCGACGCTTTTTTCCATTTCCAGGTTGTCTGTGGCAAGACAGAGGGCGTACCGTCGCGCATCCGCCCAATCTTGGCCGGTGACCGTGTGATGATAGACGGATCTGGCTTTATCGCTTTGAGCGATCATCTGCGCGGCTGCTTCTTCAGATATGTTGTAGGTGTTTTGAACGCGTTTTTGGCGAAACGCGATATCGCCGTGCAAGAAGATGCTGACATGATTCGGATGGCCGCGCAGAATATAAGATCCGCATCGCCCGATAATTACCGCTGAACGTTCTTTGGCGATGCGTTCAATGATTTCGCTTTCCGTTTTAAATAATTGACGGTCGGATGGCGCCGGAATTTGCGGTTTTACATAAGCATCCGGCGCCAAAGCGTACGCGCGGATGAAGGACTGCCAGAATGAAAGTTTCTTTTCATCACGCGATTGCAAATCCTCTTCCAGCATGGAAAGTTCTTCGGCCGCCTGTTTAATGATTTCCCTGTCCGCATAAAAAATATTCAGTTTTTTTGCAATTTGTTGTCCAATGCTGGCTCCGCCGCATCCCAACTGGCGGCTGATGGTAATAATCAATGGAGAGGCATTTTTCATTTTTCGAAACTCCTTTATCGTTAACGTTATCAGGATCATGACAGAGCTGGCGTTCAGTCATGGCGACTCTTTCTTCCATGCAAAGAAGCGTAAAGAGGAATGGCTGCCAGAATTACGAGCGTCAGCATCAGGTATAAGCCCCGGTAGCCCAGAAGCGGCGCCAGAGCGCCGAGAATATACGGTCCCATCCCAAACCCCAAGTCCACAAAAATAAAAAAAGTGGATGTTGCCAATCCCAGGCGGTTCCGCGGAAGGTCTTTTAAGGCAATGGCGTGGGCGCAGGATACGAAGTTTCCATAACCCAGACCCATGGCGACGCCCGCTGCTAATAACATCATTCCGTGACGGGCCTGACTGAATAAAAGCATGCCCGCGGCGAACAGGAAGAAACAGGGGTAGATGACAAAGTTTGCGCCCTTGACATCAAACAAACGTCCGGAAAATGGCCTTGAAATCAGCACGGTCACGGCATAAACCAGAAAGTAGAAGCTTGCCGCTTTTTCCAGGTTAATCTGCTTGGCGTATAGCGATATGAAGGTCAGCACACCGGAATAAATGAAGCCGATGAGCAGTGTGACGATGGAAATCGGCGCCGCCTTCAATTCCAGGAAATTGGAAATTTGCAAACCTCTTGCGGCGGACGGATCCTCCTCCGCGGACGTTAAAGATGACGGTGTGCCAACGGAAAAAGAGCAGGCGAAGCCGCCGGCCGCCAGCAGGGATGTCAATACAAAAATCATTTTATAATCAACGGTTTGAATTAAAAACATCCCCATGAAGGGTCCGACGGCCACGGCAACAATAGCGCCCATGCTGTAATAGCCGATGCCTTCTCCACGCCGGCTGCCGGGAATAATCCGGGCGACAATTGTTCCTGTTGCCGTGCTGGCAATCCCAAACGCGACGCCATGCAAAAATCGGATGAGAATCAAGAGCGGCAAATCGCCGGCGGCGAAATATAAGGCGGACGTGATGATAAAAAATAGCGTGCTGGCTGTCAAAACTCTTTTGCCGCCCGTGTTTTCAATAATGCGTCCGGTTCCCGCGCGGCCGATTAAAGCGCCAATGATAAAAATACCCGCAACCAGTCCCGCCATGTCCGTGGAGGCCTGAAATTCATCAACCGCATAAGCGGCGATGGTGACCATCAATAGAAAATGCGTTAAAAAAACTAAAAGATTTATCACTGACACAGTGATAAAATCTTTTGTCCAAAGTTTTTCCTCTATGATGTCCGGTTCTTTCACGAGTCCGCCCGCCGTTGTATGCATCATACTCGAATGTCCGTCTGTTCACCATCCTTTTCTGACAGGATGCGGACCGATGGAATTTGGGGTAAGTAATGCTGAAACGCTTGCCCGGTATGATTATTCGTGACGTTGCATAATGTGGACGGATGTGGCTTTAAAAGACACGGCGACCAGGGCGCCTTCACAAAAGCCCAAATCTTCGCAGGAAGACACGGTGATATATGCCACGAGGGGAAAACCGCAATCCAGAAACAATTTGTAGAAAAAAGCCTGGCGGGTAATTTTGGAAATTTTAGCTTTAAAAACATTGCGGGCGCTGGATTTTTCCGGTGGTTCCGCTGAAACCGTGATGTTTTCCGGCCTTAAACAGCAGTAAACTTTTTGTCCCGCCGGAAAAGCGCCTGTTGCTCTAATGGTTTTCCCGGTCACGGAGATTTCCATCATTCCCGCATGCGCATTTATGACCGTGCCTTCCAATATTGTTTCCGTGCCGACAAAGCTGGCGACAAATTCCGAATCCGGCTGGTCAAAGATTTGACCTGTTGTTCCGGATTGAACAATTTTTCCGTCAACCATCACGGCGACATCCTGCGCCAGTCTGAGGGTTTCTTCCCGATCATGCAGCGCCAGCATAGCAGTGATTCTTGTTTCCTCCAGGATGCGCCGCAAATCATCCATGAGCGTCTCCCGCGTTGGAGGATCCAGCGAGTTAAACGCCTCATCCAGCATGATCAGCTGCGGTTTCAAAGCAAAAGCGCGCGCCAGCGATACTCTTTTGGCTTCTCCGCCAGAAAGCGCCCTGGCTGATCGTTTCGCGAGAGCGCCGATGCCGAAATACTCAAGAGCTTCGTTAACATATCGTTTGATTTCTCCATTACTGAAGCGACGGAATTTGAAACCCAGCGCGACATTCTTTTCCACGGTTGTGTTGAGCAGGAGCGGCTCCTGAAACACAACGGATACACTGCGACGCATGTCGGCGCGGTCCGCGTTTGTCTCGATCAGCCGTCCATGATAAAAAAGTTTTCCCTGGCTTGGTTTTAACAGGCCCGCCATGGTTAAAAGGAGGGTTGACTTGCCCGCGCCGTTTGGTCCGATCAGGGCGAGGATCCGGCTTTCCTGGACGTTCAGCTCCACGATATCCAGGACGGTAACGCCGCCGCGCCGGACAATTAAATTTTCAACCGTCAGCAGAGGCGTCATCTTGGTCTTTGCCTTTGCTGTACATGTGTGAGCAGGAGATTGATCAGAAACGCGACAATCAGGAGAATAATGCTCAGGGCGATGGCGACGTCAAAATTTCCCTTGCCGGTTTCCATAACAGTGGCGGTTGTCAAGACGCGCGAATAACCCTTAATATTGCCGCCGACCATGATGGAAGCGCCGACTTCGGAAATCACACCGCCGAAGCCGGCCATGACGGCGGCCAGAAGCGGCAGTTTGGATTCTTTGACCAGCACCCAGACCATCTGCAGCCGGCTGGCCCCCAGGGAAAGAATTTGCAGGCGCAGATTGGGCGGCAGGTTTTGAATGGAGGCCAGGGAAATGCCCATGACAATCGGCGTGGCGATAATGGCCTGCGCGACAATCATGGCGTAAGGGGTATAAAGAATTTCCAGGAATCCCAAGGGACCGTTGCGCCAGATGATGATGGTGACAAATAAACCCACCACCACGGGCGGCAGGCCCATCCCCGTATTGATGATGCTGATGGCCAGTCTTTTTCCCGGAAAATTCGTTAAAGCGACGGTCGTGCCGATGGAAACCCCAATAAAAAGACTGATGAA
>CAZBGE010000043.1:0-23692 GCA_964491435.1 uncultured Smithella sp. | reverse complement strand
GCTGGTGGCCTGGGGCGAAGAAAAGAAAGACGACGCCCACGGACATCACGGATAATCAATAATTACGAATGCAAGTTAAAAGCCCGGAGATTTCTCCGGGCTTTTTTTGTATTGATTCAGAGTACAATTCTTCAATTAAGTGTTATGTCCCCCGAATTGTCTCCCGAATTGTCACGAGTTGTCAGACCGGGGAATCAAGACCGCAGGGCTTTAATGGGATCCAGGCGCGCCGCTGTTCTGGCCGGGTAGAAACCGCAGAAGACACCGACAAGCGTTGAGACGCAAAAACCCAGGATCACGGAGAAGTAGGACATCACAAACTGCCACTTGGAGAAGTAGGCGAATAAATAAGCGATGACGATTCCCAGGACGATGCCAATCAGTCCTCCCACCAGGCAGAGGATGACTGATTCGATGATGAATTGACTCTGGATATCGCCCTGCTGGGCGCCCAGAGCGCGCCTGAGACCAATCTCGCTTCTGCGCTCGGTCACGGAGATAAGCATGACATTCATGACGCCAATGCCGCCGACAATCAAGGCAATACTGCCGATGGCGCCGAGCAGCAGGGAAAACATCTGCATCTGCTTTTTCATTCTTTCGATCAGTTCCTCGGCTGACGTAATTTCCACCTGCATGCCTTTGCTCTTTTTCTGGAAAAAGTCCTGAATGTCGGTTTTGACCTGAACCGCCGGCGCGCTTGTGTCCACTTTCACCATGACGGTATTAATATCCGCGTTCTGAAACGACCGGATGGCGGTGGACAGGGGAACCAGCATGGCCCGGTTGATGCCGTAAGGGCGAAGCCCCCCCTCCGTTAACGGATGCAGAACGCCGACGATGGTATAGGCCCGGTCATTCGAAACGATCCGGCTGCCTAAAAGCCGTGATGTACCCGCCTGTCTGAGAAACTCGGCCAGTTCCGCGCCGACGACACAATAATAACGATTGTTGTCGAGTTCCGAAAGAAGGCGTCCCTGGCGAATGCCGAGTTTGTTCAATGAGAAAAAGGAAGCCGTGACCCCCATCTGTTCCATACTGATTTTTGCCCGTCCGCGAAGATACTCCGTGCCGCTGGTCAGATAGGGCGCGACTTCCAGAATTCGCCGTTTGTCTTCGGGAAGTTTCATGATCAGATCAACGTTAAATTCAGCCTGCGCGCCTTCGCCGAAGCTTTTTCTGACGGTCATAATATCGGTGCCCATGTCTTTGAATTGCCGGATGGATTCATGCTGGACAATTGTGCCGATGGACACCATGGCAATGACCGATCCAATTCCGATGACGATGCCGATCAATGCCAGCAGGCTGCGCTGCTTGGAACTCCAGAGGCTTCTGAACGCCTCATGAAAATTGATTTTCAATAAGTTCATACTGAATAAATCATCCCGTCGATTATTTTGACCGCCCGCCCGCATTGCTCCGCCAGTTCCGGATTATGCGTGATAATCACAATGGTAATGCCTTCATCCCGGTTGAGCCTCTGGAAAAGCTCCATAATTTCCACGCCTGTTTTGACATCCAGGGCGCCGGTCGGTTCATCGGCCAGGATAATGGATGGCGATCCGACCAGGGCGCGCGCAATGGCGACGCGTTGCTGCTGTCCTCCGGACATCTCGTTGGGACGATGGCCGGCGCGATGCTGGATGTCCACCTTGGCCAGGAATTCAAGGCTCTTTTTCCTGATCTCGGTCATGCTGATGCCGCGATAGGTCAGGGGAACTCCCACATTTTCCTGGGCCGTCAGTTTGGGAAGGAGGTGGTATTGCTGAAAGACGAAACCGATCTTCCGGTTTCTGAGCGTGGATAACGCCCGGTCGTTGTCGTAAACAACCTTTGTGCCGCCAATGTGATAGGTTCCGCTGTCCGGTTTTTCCAAAAGCCCCATCATATGCATCAGAGTGGATTTGCCGCTGCCCGACGGTCCGATAATGGCGAGAAGTTCACCCTGTTGTACAGAAAGATTGATCCCCTTAAGGACGTTCACTTCCGTGGGACCAACGCGATAGGACTTGCGAATGTCCACAATATCCAGCATCAGGGAATGCATTAGTAAACGACCTCGTCTCCGGCTTTCAAACCGTTTAAAATTTCAACGGCGTCAAGAGTGGTCATTCCCGTTCCCACCTTTACTTTTTTCAGTTGTCCGGTTGCCTTGTCCTTTACCTGGACGATGCGGTCCGGACCTTCCATCCTTACCGCCGGGATCGGCAGCATCAGCGCATCCGGCTTATTGAACAGCATAATTTCCATGTTGGCCGACATACCCAGGCGAAGTTTCTCTCTCAAACCTGCCGGTATGCTGTCCATGTTGACGGTCACCTCGAAACTGGCCGTCTTCTTGCCATCGGTGTTTTTCACGGCCTGGGAAGAAATATGGACGACACGCCCCTTGATGGTTTCGCCGAAAGCGTCCACCGTAATATTGACATCCTGGTCTTTCTTGATTTTCAGCACTTCCAGTTCGTCAACCGACGCCGTCATGGACAGGCCCTCGGTATTGCCGATGGAAAGCAGAATATCGCCCTGGGAGAATGTCACACCGCGTTCGGCGATTTTTCCTTTTTGGTCCTTTTCGGAGACCAGATCGGGAAGCAGAACAGTTCCGGAAACAGGGGCGATAATATCGGAATAGCGGAGCTGATTTTCAAGATCCTGCAATTTCTGACGGGCGTTTAATAACTTGAGATCGGCGACATGCCTGTTCTGGCCTTCTCCTTTCTCCTTCACCACATCCATTTCCCGAAGTGACGACTCATAATCCATTTTGGCGGTGGTATACTGTTGTTTCGCGCTGGCATATTCCGTTGCCGGAACGATTTCCTTCTTGAACAGACGCTCTGTTTCCTGGAGCGTTTTCTGATAACCGTCCAGAGCCAATTTGGAGCGCGTGACGCTCTGAAGGGCTTTAGCCATTTCATTGCTGTTTTTCCAGTCGTTCAGTTCTTTGACTTTCTGGGCCGCCTCGATATAGGCTGTTTTCGCTTCCCGGTATTTTACCTCCGTTTCTGTCCGGTCCAGTTTGAGCAGGAGTTGCCCTTTGTTGACCGCCTGCCCATACTGGAACAGTTTTTCTTTGATCATGGCGCTCATGGGGCTGGTGATGTTTACGATCTGGACCGGTTTCAGAACGCCTTTGAGGGTAATGCTGTCCGTAAGGGCGCCGGGTGTGACGGTATAGACCCTTGTTGTCTCGCCATGACCGGTTTCGCCCGGCGTTCGTCCGGACGGAATGTGGGTTTGTTTCCAGGTGAACAGACCGACAGACACGAAAAGAATAATGACAAAGATCGTGGCGGCGATGCGGATGATCTGGACCTTGCGCAAGGCCGCCTTGAGGGTTTCATTGGTTTCTTCCATGTTCAGGTAGGACTTTTGCAGTTCCTGATGTTTTTCTTTCAACTCTTCCGTGAGCCGTTTTTCCGAATCCTGAAGCCGCTCGACTTCGGTTTTATCCGTAAAAACGACAACAACCGCAATATTCTTCTTGAGGCCGTTTTCCGTGGTCGAAAGGAACGAGGTAGTCACTTCCAGACTCAGCACCGTTTTGCCCTTGTGCCAGGGAACGATTTTATTGTGGCTGATATCCGCGTCATAAATGGCGTTAAGGACGGTTTGATTGAACGGGTCGTTTTCCTCGCGTCCCAGAAAGATTTCTCCAAAGGGTTTTTCCAGCACGTCCTGTTCATTCAGGCCGAGGATAGCTTCGGCTGCCGCGTTGAAGGTCAGGATCTTGCCGTCGAGGCCGATCGTCATAACGCCGTCGCCCATGCTTTCGAGGATATTGCGGAAGATGATGTCAGTTGCCATTTTTTACTCTCACGGTTTTGGTGGATTCGTTTCGTCTTTGGCCGGGGACTGCCGGATGTGGTCGTCTTCTTTTTTCACGTCGATTTTCCATGTAATCAGGGTTGTTCCCAGAGTGGAGTCAAGATTGGTCAGCGAATTCAGATAAGCGGTCATGGCGTCCGATTCGCTTGTCTGGGCCGTCTGCAAGTCTCTTTGAAAGCTGACGAGTTGAAAGTTTGTCGTTCGTCCGGCGCTCATCTTTTCCTTTTCGATTTGCAGTTTCTTTTCGGACAGCTCACGCGACAGGGTTGCGCTTTTCAGCGACCGGTAGCTGGAATCGACATTGCGCAGAGCGTTTTGCACTTCAATTTCCATGTCGAGCTTCAGTTTTTCAAAGGCTAGGTTGGCTTTTTCCAGATCGTTTCTGGCGCCGTAATAACTTCGCATATCCGATGTCATGTGAACTAGGGGAATGGTCAGATTCAATCCGACATACCAGTCTCTTTCCGCGCCGTTGCTGAAGGCCTGTTTGACCGCCGAGTCATAGGAATCAAAGGTTGTTGATGACGCCCCGTCCAGAGTGCTTCCCACCAGGTCGAGTTGCCACAGGCGATTTCGTTTGGCGACGTTAAGAGCCAGTTTTGTTTTTTCCAGATCTTTCAATGTCCGGAGATAACTTGTCCGGTATTGAAAAGCCAGCGCCAAGGCTTCTTCCATGGACGGGGGAGAAACCGGCTGCCGGTTTTCATCGACGGTGGAAAAGGACGTATTCTTGTCAATGTTCAGGGCCTGGACAAGGGACAGCCGGGCGTTGTCCAGATTATTTCTGGCGTCGATGACGGATGTTTCCTGCGAGGCGATGTCCGCCTGGGCCTGCACGATTTCCGTTCCGGCCAGGCGTCCCGCCTCAATCATATCCTTGTTGTAGTCGTATAATGATTTAGCGCGGACCAGACCCATTTCAGCGATGACCAGCCGTCTTTCGGCGGATTTAAAATTTCTGAATGCCGTGATGGCGCCGTTGATCGTTTGCGCAATCGTATCCTTCAGCGCAAGAACATTGGTCTCTTCGGTAATCCGGGCCACCCGGACATTGTAAGCTGCGTTATCCAGTCCGCTTCCTTTCAGAAGCGGCTGCGTGAATGTTGCGGACCAGTTGGAGGAATAATCGAAATGATTGCCAAGGTCAGGCCGGTCGCCCACGCTGCTCCAGGTAAAATCGAATTTACCGCCGGTGGGGACGGCCAGCGTCGCCGAAAAATACCCGCTTGCGTTTAAATTTTCCGTTCTGGATGAAACCGAAGCAGGTGCGGCCGCCGTGTATGAAGACTGGCGGCTCAGGTTCAGGGTCAATGCCGGATCGCTGGGCAGATAGTTTTTTCTTTCAGCCATCTGCAGGTCGATCCTCTGGAGATGGCGGTCAAGATAAGCGCTGCGGAGCGTCACGTTGTTTGTCAGAGCGACCAGCACTGCATCCGCCAGCGTCATATTCCGGGGCTGGTTTGCACCGCTTTTTAAGGGGGCTTCGCAAAATCCGGGCAGGGCGAAAAAATGTACGGCAAAGGTCAACAGTAAGAAAAAATTCAGGCATCGGATGAATGGTTTTGCCTGCTGCACGGAAGGAAGCACCTCCCTGAAGCGTCGGGAAAATGAGGATTGCAGGAAAATGGTGCAGGCCATTTGATGATACGTAGCAATGGTCTCATGGAAATCACATGGGTCATTCCCGCGCAGGCGGGAATCCAGTTCTCCGGATGCCGGTTTCCACTGTGGTAACGATAAGTTTTTAATCTTATTAAGAGTTTTTACGATTGTTGGACTATCAATATCAAACATGTTTTTTTAAGATTCAATGACAAAGTAAAACCGGTTGCATGAAACGTTCTGTTTCCGCATCGTGGTCAACCTTCCGTATACATCCAGCCCCTGCTGCCTCTTACTTGGACCATATCACGTTGCACTGGGGGTTGCTGTTTTGCAGCGTAACCGTTGCGGTATCCCCTATGCCCGTGCTGCAGCAATTAAAACTGCAATACAAAGTTTCGGAATAATGAATATATTGACCAGACTGTGTCACAGAGCGCCAGCGAAACTGACCCCATTCGCCGTCGCCGTCAATACCATTCTTGGACTGTCCTGCTAAAACTTCAATAAATTTTTCCTGTCCGTTGCATTTGGCATAAATCTGGACGGTTTTACTCGAATTATTAATAATATTCCATTTTGTCGCATTTGCGGAAGACACGGAGAACAGGCAAAGAAAAAACACTGAAAACATAAAATATACGGTGAAATATTTGTTCCGAGTCATATCGTTGCCTCCTTACGCTGCTTTGTTCAAATTCAGTTCATGATCCACACTGTGAGCCTATACATTATTATCCATTATCACCGCAACCTTTTTCATGAACTTTATTTCTGCTTCCGTCTTCCTTTTTTCCCTTGTCAATAGTCAATAGGGGACGTACTTCAAAATATCAATTGACAAGTTATGAATGGAATGTTACCAGATAACCATGCCAAGACAATCACGCATCGATACATCAGGCGCCCTGCATCATGTGATATGCCGGGGAATTGATCGCCAGAAAATCTTTACCGATAAAAATGATTATTTATTGTTTTTGCAACGTCTTGCAGATTTGTTGACAGAGACCGGGACCTCTTGCTTCGCATGGGCGTTGCTTCCCAATCACTTTCATCTATTGTTGCGAACGGGCAATGTTCCGATTTCACATCTGATGAAAAGACTGCTGACCGGTTATGCGGTCAATTTCAACCGGCGTCACAGCCGGCATGGGCATCTTTTTCAGAATCGTTATAAATCCATTTTATGTCAGCAGGATGCTTATCTTCTGGAACTTGTTCGCTACATTCATCTGAATCCGTTACGTGCAAAACTTGTTTCGGAGTATGGAAGCCTGGCTGCTTATCCCTATTGTGGACACGGGACCATTATGGGGCACTGGAAAAATGAATGGCAGGATGCGCAATATGTGCTTGGTCTCTTCGGCAAGATGGCATCGACCGCCAGGAGTGAATACAGCCGGTTTGTCCGTAGCGGCATAGAACAGGGACGTCGTGATGATTTGACTGGAGGCGGTTTGCTGCGCAGTCATGGAGGATGGACCGGGGTCAGGGCGTTAAAAGAGACGGGCGATTATCATAAAGGCGATGAGCGAATACTTGGTGACGGAACATTCGTCAATGAAGTTCTGGAGAAGGCTGAAGAAAAATTCAAGGAAAAATATCGACTCAGGGCCGGCGGCTATACACTGGATTTATTGATCAAACGAGTTGCGGATATGACAGAAGTCACGCCGGATGAGATGTTGGATTCAATCAGGGATGAGAAAAGGACAAAGGCGAGAAGCATTTTGTGTTACTGGGCAGTCGAAAAACTTGGGACGCCACAAAGCCAGTTGGCGGAACTGCTGAGACGGACGCAATCAGCGATTACTTATGCTGTCCGAAGAGGAAAGGTGATTGTTGAGGACAATTCGTATTTGTTAGAGTAATGTGGAATAGCGCTGGATTGATATTTTTAAGTACGTCCCCTATTTCTACTATTCCACTATTCCAATAGGGACTAAACTGTTAAATTGGAGCGGAATATGCAAACGCCCATCGATCAACAAAACGCGCGTCCGCCGCTGGACGGAATCAGGATCCTGGATTTGTCCACCCAGGTCCCGGGTCCATACTGTTCCATGCTTCTGGCCGACCTCGGCGCCGATGTGATCAAAATTGAAAACACCGACGGAGGCGACCAGACCCGTCTTCTGCCCCATCTTTTCAACGGCATCAACCGCAACAAGAAAAGCATTGCTCTCAACCTGAAATCATCCGATGCAAAAGAAATCTTCTATAAAATGGTGCAAAGAGCTGACGTCCTCCTGGAAGGCTTCCGTCCCGGAGTATGCAGGAGGCTGGATATTGATTACGAAACGATCAAAAGGATTCATCCGCCAATCATTTATTGCTCCATCACCGGCTACGGACAGGATGGACCCTACCGGAACAAACCTGGCCATGATATCAATTATCTCGGGTATGCGGGCCTGCTGAGCCTGGAAAACCTCCTGGACACCCGGACAAGTATGCAGGCTATTCCGTGTGCGGATCTGGCCGGAAGCATGTTTGCCGCTGTTTCGATCCTGGCTGCTCTGCTCCACAGAGAACAAACCGGCGCGGGGCAGTATCTCGACGTCTCCATGACGGCCGGCGTGTTCTCCTGGATGAGCGCTTCTTTATCCGCCGGTTTTCAGCAGCAGGGCGGGGAATCGCTCTATATACCTCATTACGGCCTTTTCAAAACCGGGGATGAAAAATTTATCACGCTCGGTATCGTGCATGAAGATCATTTCTGGAAAAATCTCTGCTCCGTGATGAACATGGGAGAACTTGCACAACTGGATCTCATCAGCAGAATCGGAAAGAGAGAGGAAATCGTCAACCGTCTCAAAACCCTGTTCCTCGCGAAGAGTCGGGACGAGTGGGTGGCAATCCTCAGCGCCGCCGACATCCCCTGCGGACCGGTTTATCATGTTGAAGAAAGCCTTGTGGATCCGCAAATGGCGGAACGGGAGGCGGTTTTCCAGATGAATTCCTGTGTCGGAGAGCAGTTGACGCTTCGGGGATTCCCTGTCCTTTTTTCCGGATTCACGACCAGGAAAGGCATGCCGCCTCCCGCACCGGGTATGCATACGGCGGAAATCCTTCACGATCTCGGCTTCACCAAACAGGAAATACAAAACCTAATCGAGGGAAAAGCTGTACGATAACGGGGCGGCCGCAGACGGACCACCGCTCAATACATTTCGGGGATGATTTTATGGAGATTACCGATCATACGGCAGTCATTACAGGAGGCGCATCCGGCCTGGGAGCGGCTGTGGTGCGACGAGTCGTCGGATCCGGAGGAAACGCCGTCATTTTTGACGTCCAGCAGGAAAAGGGAAAAGCGCTGGCCGCCGAACTGGGAGAGAGAGTCCGTTTTTTCCTGACAGATGTGACCCGGGAAGACAGTGTCAATGACGGCCTTGCCCGGGCGATAGAGTGTTTCGGCAGCATTCATTTCTGTGTCAATGCCGCCGGAACCGGATGGGTGGAGCGAACGGTCTCAAAAGCCGGCCCCCATCACCTGGCCAGTTTTGAACAAATCGTCCGCCTCAACCTTTTCGGCACCTTTAATGTTGCCAGCAAAGCCGCCTTCGCCATGAGCGCGAACGAACCAAACGAAAAAGGGGAAAGAGGCGTGATCGTCAACGTATCCAGTACGGCGGCTTTTGACGGCCAGATCGGCCAGGCTGCCTATGCCGCCTCGAAGGGAGCCGTCGTGGGCATGACCCTGCCCATGGCCCGGGATCTTTCCGGCCTCGGGATTCGTGTTATCACCATTGCGCCGGGACTTTTCAACACGCCGCTTTTGGCCATGCTGCCTCAGGATACCCTGAAGGCGCTGAACAATTCCGTGCCCTTTCCCAAAAGAATCGGCGAGCCGGAGGAATTTGCCCTGCTGGTGGAGCAGATCTTCCTGAATCCTTATTTAAACGGCGAAGTCATCCGATTGGATGGGGCCCTGCGCATGGCCCCCAGATAGAGAACTTCACGCTTGGCGTTCAGACGCTGCAAGAATACGCCAAACGGTCCGTTCGAAACCAATCACCGGAGAAGACCCATGAAAGACAAAGTGTACCTCATCGGCGCGGGCATGATTCCCATCAGCAAAATGGCCGGATCTTATGAATCCATGTGTGAGTCAGCCATCCGGGAAGCAATGGAGGACGCGGGCCTCAGCTACGAAGGAGATAAAGACGCCATCGGCGGCATCTGGTACGGCAACTGCGTCCAAGGCATGCTCACCAGCCAGCATTGCATCCGCGGCCAGGTCATTCTCCGCCGCCTGCATTTTGAGAAGATGCCCATTGTCAACGTGGAAAACGCCTGCGCGACGGCAACCACGGCTTTAAACCAGGCGGTGAACCACATTCTGGCCGGTGTATCAGACCTTGGCCTGGCCATCGGCATAGAAAAAATCCTTCCCGATCTGGAAACCCTGGACAAGTTCCCGGAAATTCAAGCAGCTCTGCCCTTCATGGGATTGGCCGCGTTTTGGGCCGGATGCGAACAGGACCGAAAGGAGCGGTATATCGAGCACTGGCGAAGGCAGAAGTCGGAGCTTCTGAACATTGCCTTTGAAGAAACGACGGTCGGGGGCGACCGCAGCCCCTTTATGGATTACTACGCCGTCAAGGCTCTCCAGGGCATGAAGAAATATGGCTACACGCAGGAACAGTTGGCCAGAATTTGCTCGAAAACCCATCATCACAGCACCATGAATCCCAAGGCCCAGTATCGCAAAGACATGACGTGGGAGGAAGTTCTGGCGGACAAACCTGTCACTTACCCCCTGACCCGTTCCATGTGCGCTCCCACGGGCGAAGGCTGTGCGGCCGCCATTGTCTGTTCGGAAAAATACCTGAAGGATCATCCCAACCTGAAAGATCCCCTGCTCATCCGGGCATCGATCCTGATCTCCGGCCGGGACCGGGGCGATGATGATCAGGACATTTCCGGCCGGGGGGCGGAACTTGCGTTTCGTCAGGCCGGCTTAACGCCCGGGGATATCGACCTGCTGGAGGTTCACGATGCGACAACTTTCGGGGAAATCTATCAGACGGCGCAGGCCGGGTTCTGCAAACCGGCGCATGCGGGGGATTACTGCTCTTCCGGGGCCACGTCCTTGGGGGGCGAGCTTCCCACCAATGTGAGCGGCGGTCTGATTTCCCGGGGTCATCCTGTTGCCTGCACCGGCCTGGCCCAGGTCTATGAGCTGGCCCTGCAGCTGCGGGGACGGGCGGGAGACCGGCAGGTGAAGGGCGCAAGAATCGGCATGCATATCAATGGCGGCGGAGTCGTCGGCGTGGAGGAGGCATCCCTGGGCATCCATATCCTGGAGAAGGCATAGGAGGGACGTGAACTGTCAGCTCTTATGAGCCGGAAAGCAAGTTCGCGACGGTTTTTCTTTCCCAATCTTCATATTTGACGCGGATGGTAAAGTTGGCGAAATAAAAAGCGTTGCATCCTGTTTACGCAGTAATGCCGGGTTTTATCTGAGACGGGAAAAAATGAACATCGCCGTTTTTCGAGGTGTGGCATTTTGAATTCCTCCATGCTCCGAATTGTGGAGGAAGCGAATTATACTTCAGCGGAAATATCAATGATGTTCGTTTATAAAACATGACTAATATTCTTACGATGAGCGGAATTCAACATATCAACGCGTTTCATTTCATTAGTTTATCAAGCCTCTCGACAAATTTTTCGATATCATTTGACATGATCAAAAGCTCTTCCGATATTTCAGCCGTTTTCTGAGCCTGAAAAGCATTGTCCTGAATGACGTGATTCATATCCTCTATCGCTTTCTCAATACCTGCAATTGACGTACTTTCTTCCTGAGAATGTTCGGTGATGACATGCAAGCTCTTGGACAATTCAATGGAGGCTTTTGTATAGGTAGAAAAGGCTTCGTCTGAGGTGACCGTAAGCGCTACACTTTTCTTGATTTGCTCAATATTCGCCATAATAATCTCCTGGGTATTTTTTGATGCGTCGGCGCTCTTCCGGGCCAAACTTCTCACTTCATCGGCCACGACGGCAAATCCTGCTCCGGTTTCCCCTGCCCGGGCCGCCTCCACCGCAGCATTTAACGCTAGCAGGTTGGTTTGAAAAGCAATCGCGTCTATCGTCTTTATTATCCGCGCCGTTCTGATACTGGCTTCATTCACTTCATCCATAGATCGCCTCAACTCTTTTAAAGTATTACTTGTAACCCGCACAGTTTCTGATGTCTGATCCATAAGCTTCTGCGAACCGATAGCAATTTCGGAATTTCTTCTTGATTTTTCAGTTATTTCCTTGAGAGAGGCAGATGTCTCCTCCATGGCGGCAGCCTGGCCGGATGTGCCACTGGACAGCTCTTTGCTCGATGCGTCGATATCTCCGGCGATCTGTATAAGTTTTTCAGACGCTTGCCGAACGCTGGAAACAGAATCGACAAGGTTAGACGTGGTGCGCGCCATAATGGTCACGATTAGAAATGAAAAGACAGCTGCAATCAACATATTGATCAGGCATTCGGTTAACGTAACTTGCATGGACAGCAGCATCTCTTTGCTGACTTTATCCTGTGCCAGGATGTAGTATATAATGAAGACGGCGGCAAACCAGGCCGCCGTAAGAAAAACCGTTCTTCGTTTGCAGAAAAGCGATGCAAATGCGATCAATGGAAAAACACCATAAGTATTTGTCGTAAAACCTTCATAGGCGTTCTTACTATATAAATATGTTGCTGCAAAAATGGTTGTCATATTCAGAACCATAATCATCAACGCAAGAGGAGCGGCTGTTTTATATTTCTTCCCCAGGATGAGAACCAGGGCAGATACCGCCACAATCATTGTTATCGTTGACCCGACAAGATTGATCCGCGCCTCGGCGCCCGAGGAAGTGACGAGGGCAATGCAGGACACGATCTGCATGAGCACAACCAATATGCCGACGACAGAAAGATACCATGCCTGCTGCTGGGCCAGATAACTGTGATCTTCATAACGATTAATAATGGCGTTTCGTATTTTCGAAATGATATTTTGGGATTTCATTTTTTGTTTCCTGTGAGTATCTATATTTACCATGAGTCTTCATTCCTCCCTCTAATAAATTCATGGTTCTGAAGATGTTATTATTCTTTCGATACTTATTGAAAAAAAACTTGCTTTCCCAAAAAGCATATTGTAAAAATTAATTTAATTATGTTAATTTAATATAATTAAATTATAAAATCAACGTGTATTTTATAATGATGAACTATCTTAATAAAGTGGGGCACGCAGAATGAAGAAATCTGTTACGGTCATCAATCAGATAACCATTTTAATATTTAATGATGTTTTTTAGAGGAGGCATGACATCCATGAAAAAGTTTCTTTTTACCGTTCTTTTTTGTACGTTCGCAGTTTTATTGTTTGGCATTAACGCAAAAGCACAAACTACCGTTAATCAAAGTCCTGCCATTGGATCATGGAAAACGATAGATGATGAAGGTCCTAACAAAGGAAAGGCCTCATCTCATATCGAAATATCCGAGAAAAATGGCATATATTCAGGCAAGATTACCAAACTTTTGATTGATCCTCCAGATAAGGTATGTGATAAATGCAAAGGAAATCTAAAAAATAAACCATTGATCGGGCTTGTTCTTCTGCAAAACTTGAAAAAGACCGGCAACGTGGATAAGAAATTAGGAGAAGAGTACGCTGGTGGAACAATCTTGGATCCTGATTCAGGTGATTTTTATAAATGTATCATCTGGGTAAAAGGTGATGTATTAACGGCTCGTGGATTCATTGGCATCAGCCTGCTTGGAAGATCACAGCAATGGTTCAGGGTTAAATAGCCGTATTTATTATCAAATACAAGATTAGGCAAATTATCCATATCAAATACATCCCTTAGCTCAATGCCTTGCACCATGATATGGCGGACGGCATGAACTGCATCGATGCGCGCTCTTCTTGGCATGACGTTTCCAATATTCCGGATTTACGGCGTTTCCAAGGATAAAGTCAACAGCCCCTCTGTTTTCAATCTTTATATTTGACGCGGATGGTAAAGTTAGCTACATGATAAGCGTTGCATTTTGGTTACGCAATAACGCCGTTTTTCGAGGTGTGGCATTTTGAATTTCTCCATGCTCCAAAGTAACAAGAAACGTTATCTGGCCTATAACCACTTTCGAAAAAAAATATTTTCAGCCAATTCGCCGAAAGACAGCCATGTCATTCTTTATCTGCTGCCCTGGTTGCTGTGCGTCAACCGGCCGTCCATTCCCGGTTATATCAAGGAGCTGAAAGGGACTTTCCATGTGTCCGGTGTGGAAAACGACAAAGAAATCACAAAGCGTGAATTCGCCTTTAAAAAGCTTTTTAATATTGAAGAAGAGCAATCCATGTTGAATGTTCAAGGCCGTTGTCCGGAAATTCAGGGTATTTACACGATAGGTTCGGCGGGCACGGTCAGCCAGACGCAGCATTCGGATTGTGACATCTGGATATGCATCGACAAGAAGGATTTTGATGACAGGGCGCTTAAATATTTCCGGCAAAAAATAAATTGGGTCAAGGATTGGCTGGACGCAAATTTGAAAATCCCAGTGTACTTCTTTATTTCGGATATCGAGGATATCCGCAACTGTAACTTCGGTGCGCTGGATTGCGAAAGCAGCGGTTCGGCGCAGAGGAATGTTTTGAAAGAAGAATTTTACCGGACATCGATTCTGATCGCCGGCAAGATTCCATTCTGGTGGGTTTGTTACAATGAAAGCGCCAAAGTTGATTACGAACGGGAAATTTCCGCCAACTTCCGGGATGAAGGCCAGGTCCATGATTTTATTGATATGGGAAATCTGGAAGAGGTTAACCAGGATGAATATTTTGGCGCCGCCGTCTGGCAGTTTAATAAATCCCTGACGCATCCTTTGAAATCGATCATTAAGATGCTTCAGCTTAAAATGTTTTTGGAGTTTCCCAAAGAGGAGCTCCTGTGCCACAAGTTGCGCCGCTTGGTGTTATCAGGGACGGACAAAGATGACTTTCCCGATCCCAGTGTTTTTGCGATGGATACCGTCCTTGACTATTATCAAAACACAAGCCCTGAATATTATGAATATATTAAAAAATTATTTTATTTACGTTTTGATTTAAAATTACTGGCCGGGACGCAAACTTTAAAAGAAAAAATGGCGGGCCGGATTTTCGACAAACACAAAATGGAATCCGGTGAAATTTATATTTTAAATCAATTCGAGTCCTGGAGATTGCATCAGCATATCCATCTGGGGAAATTAATGTTTAAGTTCCTGCTGGATATTTATAAGGATATTGTCCGGACCCAGAAAGGCAAGGCCGGAAAAATCGCCCCTCGCGATTTGACTATTCTCGGCCGTAAACTGTCCTCGTCTCTGGCTCATAAAGACCATAAAATTCCTGTGATTCACATTCCCGGGGATGCCATCAAACTGCCGGTGCTAACTTTTGTTCCGGACAGGAGGACGTGGAAAATATATTCATCAGACGATACGGCTTTGCCCGTTATCGCCAGTGAAAATATTGTATATTGCATCGCCTATATCGTCTGGAATGACATTTACGAGCAGGCGCAAACCAGAATGCTGCCCAATCAAACACATGTCACTCTTCAGGAAATCATGAATCTTGCCAGGAAGATTAAAGACGTGTTCGGTTCTTGCGATATTACCGGCGTTCACTTCAGCAACTTTTTGCAGGAAGAGAAAATCACAAAAATTTTATTTATTTTCAGTTTTGAATATATCAGAATCAATGCGGAGATCAGCGACTTTTGCGTTATTTACAAAAACAACTGGGAAGAAATGTTTGTGCGCAGATTCTCATCGCTGGAAAAGATGAAAAATTATTTTATGGAAACAGGCAAGATTTCGCACAATACGGAAGGATTCTACTACATTCAGCGGACCAATGTTTACTATGAAAAAACAATTGAGCGGGCAAAAAACATGACCTCTCAAATGTTGAAAAACTTGAAAAACGCCGAGGAATGGCCATTTTTCTGAAAGGCGGCTTATTTTTCACAAACCTTAATTTTGTTGATGAGATCCCGTAACCCCGTCGTTTCACAGAATCCCATCCAGGTGAATTTCACGCCTCGCCGCCTGACTTGTTCCGGCTCATCTGCGCTTCCTGAAATAAGGGTATCGGAAACAGTCTTAAAGGTAATATTATCCACATCGCGCGAATTTTCCCTGATCACTTTCAGGATGCCGGATTCTTCAAGATCGGCGGGAGACCCCTTATAAATGAATGCCATGCCTCCATTGCTGATGTCGATAAGTTCAACTTTTTGTTCCCGATCCCCAGGGTTTCCATTGCCCGGCGAGATGACGACAAAAGTGCCGGTTTCAACAAAATAACGCTGGTCCCGGCGATAATTAAAAAACTTTTTCAATCCGTCCAGAATACCGGCCATGATCATGTTACCTCGACTGATTTGAAGGATGAATAAAATACAAAACCCGGCCTTTTTCAGAAACCGGGTTTCAATTGTCAGTTCACCAACGCCTCCTTTTTTAAAAAGGCTCAATCAACGGCTTATCTGTTTTTCCTATCTGATTATTGTTTTATTGGAACTTTCTGTTTTTGTCAACTAAATACATTCTTCCAGCTGATAAGTAAACGCCCGGAAACCGGCGTCAGGAAATTCAATTCTCAGTTTCCTCACAATCTCAAAAAGCTTGGGAATCTCTTCATCCGGCACAGCTATGTAAAGGATATTGTTCCGGCCGGGCGCGCTGGCTGTGCCCAGCTTTGCTCCGGATTCCCGGCCTACCCCCGTTGTGCCATGCACTTTCGTGTACTCCTGATAATCAGCTTGCTTAAATGCATCGGTAATGCGTGTGTCGAAGTAATCGGCATAAATAAAAGCAAACATTTTCATGATTTCGGTCCCTTTCGCTCAGAAAGAATAAGATATTCAGCCTTTCATATTAATTGATGGCTGACCGTTTGTCCCCGGAAACTTGCCCGGACGTCCGGGTGTCATCTTGTTCCAGGATTCCCCCGCCCAGTGTCTGGTAGAGTGTGATGAAATTGTTGCTCTGGACAAGACGCAACATTATCAAAACCTGTTCGGCGCCGTAGAGCTGGCGTTGCGCGTCCAGAACGGCCAGATAACTGTCAATTCCTTTTGTATAACGCGCGTTGGCGAGCCGGTGCGTGGTGGTCAGCGCGTCAACAAGCGACTGCTGTGCCGCAACCTGCCGGCTAATGGTGCCTTTGACGGCCAGGGCGTCGGCCACTTCGCGAAAAGCAGTCTGAACGGCCTTCTCATACTGGGCGAGGGACATTTCTTTTTCAATTTTCGTGACGTCATACGCATACCAGATGCGGGGGTCAAAGATCGGCAAAACAATTTGCGGCGCAAACGTCCAGACATCGGATCCGGATTTGAAAAGGCCGGAGAGATCGGCGCTGGCGGTGCCAATGGAGGTTGTAAGCGAAATCCTGGGGAAAAGCGCCGCGCGCGCCGCGCCGATATTGGCATTGGCCGCCCGGAGACGGTGCTCCGCCGCCAGGACATCCGGCCGGTTTAGAAGCAGCTCCGAAGACAGGCCGGTCGAAATGTCTTTGGGGATGTCGACACTGGAGAGATCCGGGGGCAGCAGTTCCGGACCGACGGGAGAGCCGGCCAGAAGATCCAGGGCGTTTTCATCCTGCGCAACCAGTTGGGTGTAACGGGCGACGTCTCTTTTGGCCATGTCCACCTGGCTTTGCGCGCGCTTCAGGTCCAGTTCGGAGAGCATGCCGACGTCATAATGCTTGCGGAACAGTTTATAGGAAGCTTCCTGCGCCGTGAGTGTTTTCGATACCAGATGGAGGGCTTCCTTATCCGCGGCCAGAGTCAGATAAGCCTGCGCCACGGAGGACATCAGCAGAATTTGCGCGCTGTGTCCGGCCTGTTTTGTGGCCAGGTATTGCTCCAGGGCATTGTCTTTCAGGCTGCGGATGCGTCCGAAGAAGTCGATCTCCCAGGAGGTTAGACCCAGGTTGACGTCATATCGCTCGGCGGTGACCGCTGTCCCGGCAGATGAAAGATCTGCTCCTTTATACCAGCTTCCGGCGGCGTTGACTGAAGGCAGAAGCGAGGCCCGTCCAATGCCGTACATGGCTCTGGCTTTTTCCACATTCAGCGCCGCGACCCGCAAATCCCGGTTATTTGCCAGGGCGGTATCAATGATTTTGCGGAGACGCTCATCCGTAATGAACTCCTGCCAGGCCAATGCGGAAGCCAGGGGAGCGGCGTTCTCGGGTTTGATTTCCTTGTAAGCCGCGCCTTTCGGCCATTGTTTCGGCGCCGGCGTGTCCGGCCGCTCATATCGGGGGGCCATCGTGCAGCCGGCCGCAAGAAGCATCAGGATCGCCAGTATGAAAAACCGTTTTCTATTCATTTGCTTTTACCTCTGCAAGATGCGCGCTGCCCGCCGCTTTTTTCAGCTTTCTGCCGAAGACCTTTTCAATGATCACGAAGAACATGGGCACGAAAACAAGCACCAGGGCCGTGGCGGTGACCATGCCGCCCAGCACGCCCGTGCCGATGGCGTTTTGCGCGCCCGCGCCCGCGCCCGTGGTCAAGACCAGGGGAAGAACTCCAAAACCGAATGCGAGAGAGGTCATCATGATGGGGCGAAAACGCAGTTTCACGCCTGTGAGCGTGGCCTCGATCAGATCCATGCCCTGTTCCAGCCCGCTTTTGGCAAACTGGACAATCAGGATGGCGTTTTTGGTGGTCAGCCCCAGAGTGGTGAGCAGGGCGATTTGAAAATAAACGTCATTGGCCAGACCGCGGAGACTGGAGGCGATAATGCCGCCGATGACTCCGAGGGGAAGCACCAGCAAAACCGCGATGGGGATGGTCCAGCTTTCATAAAGCGCCGCGAGGCAAAGGAAAATGACGAAAATCGAAAAGGCGTAGAGCAGGGGCGCCTGGGAGCTGGACATCCGCTCTTGGTAGGAAAGCCCGTTCCAGTCGAAACCGAATCCCTTGGGCAGTTTGTTCATCGCATCTTCCATGGCCTGCATGGCCACTCCCGAACTTTTTCCCGGCGCCGGCTCGCCCCAGATATTGATGCTGGGGAATCCGTTGAAGCGCGCCAGCTGCGGAGAGCCGGAGATCCAGCGGCCGGAGGCGAAAGAGGAAAAGGGAACCATTTTCCCCTGCGTATTGCGGACGTAGAGTTTATTCAGATCCTGGGGCAGCATACGGTAGGGAGCGTCCGCCTGGATATAAACCCGCTTGATGCGTCCGCCGTACATGAAATCATTGACAAAGGCGCTGCCGAAGGATGCCGAGATCGTCCGGTGGATGGAAGAAACGGGGACGCCTAGGGCGCCGGCCTTGTTCCAGTCCACGTCAATGCGGTACTGGGGAACGTCCGCCATGCTGTTGGGCCGGACTTTCATCACCCGCGGATCCTTGGAGACCAGGCCGAGGAGCTGATTTTGCGCCGCCATCAGGGCCTGGTGGCCAAGGCCGCTCCGGTCCAGCAATTGAAAGTCGAAACCGATGGCCATGCCCAGTTCAACAACCGCCGGCGGCGCGAAAGCGAAAATCCGGGCGTTGCGGATGCCGGAAAGGGCGTACGTGGCGCGTTCCGCAATCGCCTGAGCCTTCAGATCCTTCCGGCCGCGCAAATCCCAGTCTTTGAGCTTGATCATGACCATGCCGTTGTTCTGGGAACGTCCGGAAAAGCCGACGCCGGTGATGGTCAGGGTGGTCGCCACCGCCTCTTTTTCATGGTCCATGAAGTAGCGTTCGACCTGTTTGGAGACTTCCCTGGTTTGCTCCATCGTGGTCCCGGCCGGCATGATGATCTGGGCCAGCAGCATGCCCTGGTCTTCATCCGGAAGATAGGCTTTGGGCATGCGCAGGAACAGGACGCCCATGACCACGATGATAATCACAAAAACAAGCGCGTAGCGTTTTTTGCGCGTCATGGAATGATCGACGACTTTCACGTAGCTGTCCCGCAGGCCGAAAAACATGCGGTCGAACCGCAGAAAAAACGGACGCAGCAGGGGATGCGCATTTTCCGCCGGCTCATGCCCGGCCTTGACCGGCTTGAGGAGCGTGGCGCACAAAACCGGCGTCAGGATCAGGGCTACCGCCACCGACAAAAGCATGGAGGCGATAATGGTCACGGAGAACTGCCGGTAAATCACGCCGGTTGAACCGGGGAAAAACGCCATCGGCCCGAACACGGCGGAGAGCACCAGTCCGATGCCGACCAGCGCGCTGGTGATCTGCTCCATGGATTTCGCCGTGGCTTCTTTCGGGGGAAGCCCTTCCTCGGCCATGATGCGTTCCACGTTTTCCACCACCACGATGGCGTCGTCCACCAGCAGACCGATGGCCAGCACCATGGCGAACATCGTCAGCATGTTGATGGAATACCCCAGCAGACCGATCACGCCGAAAGTTCCCAAAAGAACCACCGGCACGGCGATGGTCGGGATCAGTGTGGCGCGCATGTTGCCCATGAACAGCCACATGACCATAAAAACCAGAAAAATCGCGATGAAAAGGGTTTTCACCACTTCATTGATGGCCACGCGGATGAAGGGGGTGGTGTCGTGGGGAAAGACGACCTTGACGCCTTCCGGGAAGAAACGCTCCATTTCCGCCATTTTGGCCCTGACGGCGTCAGCCGTGTCCAGGGCGTTGGCGCCCGCGGCCTGGCGGATGGCGAGACCGCCGATGGGACTGCCGTTGTACGAGGTGACAATATCATATAATTCCGTGCCCAGCTCGGTCCGGGCCACATCTTTCACCCGCACGACGGAGCCGTCCGGGTTGACGCGGACAGGAATGGCGCCGAATTCTTCCGGCGTCTGGAGCATGTTCTGGACAACGATGGAGGCGTTCAGCCGCTGGCCTGCCACCGCCGGCGCGCCGCCGAACTGGCCGGCGGAGACCTCCACGTTGTATGCTCTCAGCGCCGCAATGACGTCTTCCACCGTGATCCGGTAATCCGTCAATTTGTCCGGGTTGAGCCAGATGCGCATGGCGTAGCCGGCGCCGAAAACTTCCACTTCGCCGACTCCGGGCACCCGGGAAATCGGGCTTTCCAGATTGGACTGGGCGAAGTTGATCAGGTCCTTCATATCCATGCGGCCGTTTTCCGAGATCAGGCCCACGACCATCAGGTAGTTCCGGCTGGACTTTCTCACCTGGACGCCCCGGTTCTTGACGTCATCGGGCAGGCTGGGCAAGGCGGTTTGGAGCTTGTTTTGCACCTGCGACCAGGCGAAATCCGGATCGGTGCCCGGGTCAAAAGTCAGTTCAATGCGGGAGCCGCCGGCCGAATCGCTGGTGGCGGACATATACAGCAGATTTTCAAAACCGGTCATCTTGGATTCGATGACCTGGGTGATGCTGTTTTCCACCGTCTCGGCGGACGCTCCGGGGTAGGAGGCGTCTATGGAAATGGACGGAGGGGCGATGGTGGGGTACTGGGAAATGGGCAGATTGTAAATCGCCAGACCGCCGCCCGCCATGATGATAATGGCGACCACCCATGCGAAAACCGGCCTTTCGAGGAAAAATTTGGATAACATTCAGCCGCCTCCGTTAATTGGTTTTTGCGGGCGGTGCCGCCTTCCGTTGATTTGAGTTGTTTTTTTCAGCCTGTCCAAACGGGAAAGCTTTGACGGGAGCGCCGGGTCTTACGTTCAGCACGCCTTCCACAATCACCCGTTCGCCGGGCGCAAGGCCGGATGAAACAATCCAGGAATCGCCGATGGCCCGGTCCAGCGCGAGCGGTTTCTGCTGGGCCATTCCCTTCTCGTCCACGATGAACGTCAAGGGATTTCCCTTCGGATCACGGGAAATGGCCTGCTGGGGGATCAGCAGGACATCTTTGCGGACGCCTTCCTGGACAACGGCGCGGACAAACATGCCCGGCATCAAAACACCCTTCGGATTGGGAAACAGCATGCGCAGGATGACCGACCCGGTGCTGGGATCGACGGAGACATCCTGAAACTGAAGGTTTCCCTTCCAGGGATACTCCGCTCCGTCTTCCAGAAAAAGGCGGACGTTTTTCATATTCTTGCCGCTGGAATCCAGCCGCCCCTCCGAAAGCTGGCGGCGCAATTTTAAAATTTCGGCGGTGGACTGGGTGACATCCACATACATGGGATCCATTTGCTGAATCGTGGCCAGCGCCAGGGGCTGGTGGGCCGTGACAAGGGCCCCCACCGTGACGCCGGATCGTCCGATGCGGCCGGAGATCGGCGCGGTGATGACCGTGTGCTTCAGGTTGATCTGGGCAGTTTCCAGGGAGGCCTTGCCGTATTGAATGTCCGCCTGAATTTGCTTCAAGGCGGCGTCGGCGTTGTCGTAGTCCTGCTGGCTGACGGCTTTATCCACCAACAGCTCGCGCATGCGCTCCGCCCTCAGCTTCGTGGCGGCGAGATTGGCTTCGGAGCGCGCCAGCGCGGCCCTGGCGTTGTCGATCGCCGCCTGATAGAGGGAAGGATCGATTTGAAAGAGCGGCTGGCCGGCCTGAACATCCGTTCCTTCTGTAAAGAGGCGCTTCAGGATGATGCCGCCAACCTGGGGCCGCACTTCGGCGACAAGATTTGCGGAGGTCCGTCCGGATAATTCGGCGGTCGTGGACACGGACGTTGTTTGGAGGGTTACGAAGGAAACTTCGGGAACAGGCTGCTCGCGGTTTTGCTTTTCGCCGCACCCTCCCGGCAGGAGGCCCGCCAGAAGAAGTCCCGCGGCGGCCATCCATCTGATTATGTTATTTTTTTTCATCTGGCACCTCTGATCTTCCATGAATTTTTTCATAAACAAGCGCTCATCACCGCTTGATGCTGTCCCAGCAGGCTTCCGCGATTTGCAGAATGAGGGGCTCGTCCAGGACGATAAAGCCGAGGGTATGGTCGCGAATGAGATAAAGCAGAGGACCAATGGACAGGGGAAAAAGCACCATGACGGGGACATCCTTGAGAATCCGCCGGGAGATTCCTTCTTCGAAGATTCCCCGCAGTGTTTCGTGGCCGTGATGATTTGTGTTTTTTCCCATAAACTTGTCCCGGCGTTCCGAAATTCCGTAAGGAGAGTTGACGTACTGTTCCATATAGCGGAAATCAAGGGGATTTGTTAAGAAATACCGGCAGCTGCCAATGAAAATATGGAAAAATTTTTCCCGGACCGTTTTGTCATGGGGATAACCGTCCAGCAGCACCTTGCTCATCTTGTCTTCGATTTTACGAAACAAGTCTTTGATCAGTACATCCTTGTTTTCGAAATACCTGTAAATCGTTCCGGCGGCTACCCCGGCTTTGCGGGCGATCAGGGACATGGGGGCGTCGTGAAAACCACGTTCGGCGATGAGTTCCAGCGCCGCTTGCATAATTTCGTCCCGCTTGTCCATAGCAGCTTTTTTCCAAATTATTTATTGCGAATGAATGTTCATTCATTTTCTGTTCGGCTTTCGTACATGAAGAGCCATGAGGTTGTCAAGCATTATCATTGACGAACCCGTAAAAAAGTCACAAAAGCCGTCATTGCTGCTAAAAAAGAATCAAGACAAAGCGGTAAGCGCACCTGAAGGTACGCACTACGGAAAACATCGTCTCATCACGGAAAACATCGTTTCAACGTAGTTCGGACCTTTAGGTCCGTAAATCAAAGCGCAGCTAAAGCTACGCGCTACGTTTTGAGGTAGGCGCAGCTGAATCTACGCGCTACATTTCAAAGGCGCACGTAGTGCGGGCCTTCAGGCCCGCCAAACCCATGTTTGACGGATAGGCGCGCCTGAAGGTGCGCACTATGGAAAACATCGTTTCAACGTAGTTCGGACCTTCAGGTCCGTAAATCAAAGCGCAGCTAAAGCTACGCGCTACGTTTTGAGGTAGGCGCAGCTGAATCTACGCGCTACATTTCAAAGGCGCACGTAGTGCGGGCCTTCAGGCCCGCCAAACCCATGTTTGACGGATAAGCGCACCTGAAGGTACGCACTACGGAAAACATCGTTTCAAAGTCATGAGGGACTCCCGCGCAGGAGGGCATGACGAATCCGCCCGTCAATTCTTTCTTTTGCTGCGCCGGGGCTTTTCCGGCTGGAAGAGACTGGTGTATTTCTGATACAGGTCGAATAAAAAGGCGATGCGTCCGGCTTCCGTTTTGAAATTGGTCTTGCCGTAGGCGGCATCCACGGCGCGGTCAAGCGTCTGGTGGGCCTTGAGCAAAACAGGCGGCATGGTTAGAGGATCGTAGAGGTCGGCCAGCGACG
>CAZBGE010000042.1:0-23892 GCA_964491435.1 uncultured Smithella sp. | reverse complement strand
GCGGGTCCGGGAAAGGGTATCCGGTCAAACATGGCGGCGGGCAGGCCCAGCCCAGCCCCGACTTTGCGGACGCCGTCCTTGCGCAATTGGATGAGCGGTTCCAGGATCTGATAACCGAACGCTTTTTGCGGATCGATGCCCAGTTGTGCGAACACATTGTGCTGACGCTTGATCCCGGCGACGGTTTCATCCACATCAGTCAAAATGGTTCCCTGCAGAAGGTATTTGGCTTTACTTTTGACAACCAGTTTGCCGAAAACGTTTTTGTAGAAGGTCTGGGTGATCGCTTCGCGTTTTTCTTCGGGATCCGTAAGGCCTTTCAGAGCGGCGAAAAATGTCTTTGCTGCGTCCACCACTTCGACCTTAATCCCCAGCTTTTTAAAAGCGGCTGCCACTTTAGCCGGTTCGTTTTCCCGCATAATGCCGTTGTCGATGATGTAGGTTTTCAGGCGTTCGCCCAGGGACTTGTGACCCAGGGCGGTAACGACGCAGGAATCCACGCCTCCCGAAAGCGCGTTGATGGCCAGACCGTCACCCACTGCTTCGCGGATTTGATAAACCTGATCGTCAATAAATTTTTCCACATCCATATTGCTTGCTTTTATTTCTTTTATCTTGCTCATGAGGGCTCCTTTATAATGAGGGGATAATTTCCCCGCTTATTTAAACGAAATCGTGATCCGTTTCAAGCATTAAAGAAGGAAACAGGATGATGGCGTGCGTGCCTGTCTTTGAATATTTTAGTTGTAAATTTGACTGGTTCGGTTTAGGAAACAAAACTGATTTTGCGAAGCGGTTAAAATGAATTGTCTATTCTAAAAGGAGATGTTTATGGAACCAATTAAAATAATGCCGTGTCTGGACATGAAAAACGGACAGGTGGTGAAAGGTGTTCATTTTGTCGATATAAAAGAAGCGGGCGATCCGGTGGAAAACGCCGCGTTTTACCAGGCCGAAGGCGCGGATGAACTGGCCATGCTGGATATTGCCGCCACGCTGGAAAACCGTAAAACACGTCTGGAATGGGTCAGGAAGGTTTCGGCGGTGCTCAGCATTCCGCTGACGGTCGGCGGCGGCATATCGACGCTTGAAGATATTGAAATGGTTTTAGGCGCCGGAGCCAGCAAAGTGTCCATGAACAGCGCGGCGGTCAAGAATCCCGGGTTGGTTCGTGAGGCAGCTAAACAATACGGAGCGGATAAAATCACTGTGGCCATCGACGCCAAAAGAAACGCAGCCATGCCTTCCGGGTTTGAGCTGGTCGTCTCCGGCGGCACGCTGCCCATTGCCAAAGATGCGGTGGCGTGGGCGAAGACCTGCCAGGAACTTGGCGCGGGCGTAATTCTTCCCACCAGTATGGACGGAGACGGCACCAAGGCAGGATATGACATCCCTTTTACCAAAGCCATTTCCTCCGCCGTGACGCTTCCGGTTGTAGCTTCCGGAGGTGCAGGCAAATTGGAAGATTTCTATGAAGCTGTTGTGGAAGGAGGAGCATCCGTTTTATTGGCAGCTTCGGTCTTTCATTTCCGGATTCTTAAAATTAAAGACGTCAAAGATTATCTGAGGAGAAAAGGGCTTACGACAGCCTGAGCAGAAATGGCCGCTTATCATTTATTGCGACAATGATTTGCGCCGTCAAGGTAAGATCTTGATTTATAGATCGTAGCTTGTGGCCGGCGGATTATGGCTCATGACGTCAAAGGAAGATGTTATGAACAAAATAGGCGACCTTATTTTTTTCAGGAAAAAACATGTCTGCCCCCGCTGGCTGTGCTTTACATTTGACAACTGGATCCGCCGACGTATACAGAATCCAGAGCAGATCGTTAAAACCTTTGTCCAGCCAGGCCACACAGTTGTGGACGTGGGTCCGGGCACGGGCTTTTTTACCATTCCCCTGGCCCGCTTGGTGGGAAACAACGGCCAAGTCATCGCTGTGGATATTCAGGATAAAATGCTGGCCGCCATATCAAAACGTGCTTTGCGCGCGGGTGTGGCGCACCGAATCAGGCTTCATCTGGCCGGCTCCGTTTCCCTGGAGCTGACGGTCCGGGCCGATTTTATTCTGGCTTTCTGGATGGCGCACGAGGTGCCGGAGCAGGGAAGATTCTTCGCGCAATTGTACGACGTCATGAAAAATGGCGGTAAATTTCTTATGGCGGAGCCCAAACTTCATGTTTCCAAAACACAATTCGACGCGGAGCTTTGTGAGGCGAAAAGGGTTGGTTTCAAACTGCTGGAGCGTCCCATCATCCCGTTGAGCCATGCCGCTTTATTTGTGAAACAGGCAAAGGGTTAAGCAAGCAATATCCGCCGGAAATATGTCCCCGGAGACATGGTTTTTCCCCGTCACCGTCTTCCGGAGGTTACTTGCATTTTTTGCTTCTGGTTGTTATGTAGATACACCATGCCGGTTAAATTTTTTCAAAATACGACAGCGGAGGACATCCATGAAATCCTATCGGAAAGAACTGTGGTTTAATATCCCCCAAAGGAGAGCCTTTCTGAATATTACGTCACAGGTCAAATCCTGTTTGCAGGAAAGCGGTGTTCAGGAAGGGTTGATCCTGATAAACGCCATGCACATCACAGCGTCCGTTTTCATCAACGATGATGAATCCGGCTTGCATCAGGATTATGAAGACTGGCTGGAAAGTCTTGCTCCGCATGAGCCCCTTTCCCGTTACCGGCACAATCGGACCGGCGAGGATAACGGCGACGCCCATTTGAAAAGACAGATCATGGGGCGGGAAGTTGTTGTTGCTGTCACAAAGGGCGATCTTGATTTCGGACCGTGGGAACAGATTTTCTATGGAGAGTTTGACGGAGGGCGAAAGAAAAGGGTTCTGGTGAAAATAATAGGCGAATAATGTCGTATTGGAACCTGGCGCACGGTTTACCATGAATGTAAGGAAAACTTTGAAACATGCATGGCCGGCGGGCATCGGTGCGCCCGATATTTCCGAAAGCGTCGCTTCAATGTCTTCCTGTCTTTACCGGTTTATTAATTTTTACTCTATCTTGAATAGCGTCCTGATGGTTGTGGTATTGATGGCCTTGGCCATTTTCTCGGCATCATGGCCTGATACACGAATTTCAACAGTTTCCGGGGTAAAGTTTGAAGAAGTCTGCTTGCGTCTTTGTTCGTAGCCAGGATCCATCGATGCACAGCGATCACCAGTGCGTTGCCCGTTCCGGGCGAGCTGAATCAGAATTTCTTTTTTAAAACCAGAAACGGAAATAAATGCGCAATCAGCCCCGGGAAGCAAAAATGGTTTTGAATCATCTGGGGGGGTGCTTATGACTTTGTTTACAGTCACTTCAAAGATTTGAGAGCCCACAGGCGCCTTTCCGGACTCCTGCTGCTGATTCATTTGATTTTGCATTTTTTCCTGCAGATGTTGAACCTTTTGCATGTCTCCACGCTGGGCGGCTGCCGCCATTTCCTCGTTTAAGGTAAGTAAATCACCCATGGACGTGCTTGATGCAAAACTCTGGGCGCTGTTCATCGATGCCTTCATATTGAAATAGATGATTTTATAATCTGCATATTTCTGCGGGCAGCCCGGAGCATTGGATGTTTCTTTGGGCATTTCCGCAGCTATGTTCGTTTCTTCCTGAATCCGCCAGCCTTTTGTGGGAGGCGGCAGCGCTTTTTTGATTGCCTTCATGGTGTTGAGATAGATTTGCTTTTCAGCGGCATTAACCGGTCGTTGTGGATCACAAACGTCCTGTCCGTCGGCAAAAACGGTGGAAGCTAAGCAAGACAACAAAAACGCAAAAACAATAATGTAAAAATTACGCATACGATTCTCCATTATTTTGATGAACGTATAAAAAGTTTCCACTGCTCAAATGCTTAAAAAGCATGCCACCATTTTCTCATCCGCACCTTGCAGACGCATTTACCGTACACTAAATTAACTCACTTTAGCCATGCAAATTTCTGTGATCTTGTTTACCGCAAATGGTCCAATCCCGCAAGTTATGACTCATCATCGTTGTGCGATATTTTGATTGACAAAAAGGAGTCAAACAAGTCATTATCCTGAAACAAGTTTTTCTGAAGGCGGGCGGGATGGAACGGCGGCGTAGCGAGAAATCGACGATGCCTCCGGAGTTCTCATTATGAGACGGAGCTGCTTGAGAGAATTGGGCATGGGCAATAGATTCCACTGTTTCTACAGCGTCAATCCGAGTCTGATGAAATTGGAGCAGGCCGTGCGCGCCCTGTTCGTTTCCCATGATTATTATGATTCTCATATCAGAAGGAACCTTGTTTGCAATACCGCGCCGCGCGCAGAAAAAGTCGCGCAAAGGGTTGCCTGCGCCGGAATGGAGGCTGCATTATGACAACAGCTTTAAAAAAAGAAAAAGACGTGCGGAAACTTTTATGCAAGGCTGTTCAGAACGGCCGGCAAGCATTATCTGAATATGAATCCAAACAAGTGATTTCCGCCGCGCATGTCCCCATAACCCGTGAAACATTGGTTCATTCCCGGCAGGAGGCGATGGCACAGGCTGAGCGAATCGGGTTTCCTGTCGTTCTCAAAGGGTCATCGCCTGTATTGACGCACAAAACTGAGATGAGCATGGTCCGCGTAAGCCTGAAGGACGCCGAAGATGTTGGCCGGGCTTATGATGAACTCACGCAAAAAGGCATCGATCTGGACGGCGTTTTGATTCAGGAGATGGTCAGGGGCAACCGGGAATTTGTGATCGGCCTGACCCGTGATCCTCAGTTCGGCCCCTGTGTCATGTTCGGCATTGGCGGCATCTTTACCGAAGCTTTAAAAGACGTCAGTTTCCGTGTTGCTCCGCTGACTGAGGACGACGCCCGCGAAATGCTAAGGGAAATCAGAGCGGTGAAACTTCTGGACGCCTTCCGGGGTGAAAAAGCCGTGGAACAGGATATTCTCGTTCATGCGTTGGTGGGAATCGGAAACCTGGGAATGGCTCACGATGACATCGCCGAAATTGACATCAATCCTCTGATTGTAACGGAAGGACGGCCGGTAGCCGTTGACGCCCTGGTTATCCTGTCGGGTAAAGCTTGCTAAGATCTTGACCACGCTGGAAATAGCTGTTTTTATTACAAATCCAAACGGAGAAAATATCGAAAAGAGGTGAACACATGAATACAGGAAAAAACAGCATGTTTATTATATTGATCTTTTGCGCCGTTTTGATGATGGGTGTTTTGTCAGGGTGCTCTTCTGATAATACCGCGGAGACAGGCGCCCTTGATCCATCTGCGCTTGAAAGGGCAAAATCGACAAAGTCCTGCTCCAATTGTGAACTGAACGGGGCGAATCTGAGCAGAGCGGATTTAAGTGCGGCGAATCTGAGCGGAGCAAATCTGAGCGGAGCAAATCTGAGCAAGGCGAACCTGATGGGCGCAAATTTAAGCGGAGCAAATTTAAGCGGAGCGAATCTGAATGGAGCTAATCTTTTGAGCGCGGATATGAGAAACAAGGTAAATCTGCGACGGGCGAATTTAATAGGCGCGGACTTGCGCCTGGCAAAAATGAATGGCGCGGATTTGTTCAACGCCAATCTGAGTGAAGCCAATCTGAACGGAGCGGACCTGAGCGAGGCGTACTTGTTTGGAACTCACCTCAACGAGGCGATTTGGACAGACGGATCAATATGCAAAAACGGATCCATCGCGGTTTGCAATAAATAACTTAAGGGTATTGGGGACGATGGCATATCTCTGTCATCTTTTCCCGTTTAGAATTCATCATGCCCGGCTGGTTTTGAGGATAACCAGGGCGTCAACGGCTACCGGCCGTCCTTCCGTTACAATCAGAGGATTGATGTCAATTTCGGCGATGTCATCGTGAGCCATTCCCAGGTTTCCGATTCCCACCAACGCATGAACGAGAATATCCTGTTCCACGGCTTTTTCACCCCGGAAGGCGTCCAGAAGTTTCACCGCTCTGATTTCCCTTAGCATTTCGCGGGCGTCGTCCTCAGTCAGCGGAGCAACACGGAAACTGACGTCTTTTAAAGCTTCGGTAAAGATGCCGCCAATGCCGGTGAGTGCGGCAAAAAGCGTATGGGAATGACGTCTGGGGTCTCCCACGGCATTCATCTTTTTAAAAATAAGGTCGAAGTGGCCGAGAATGATCCTTTCGATTTTCGTGAGCTTTGCAAAAAGAGTCTGGTCAACGGAACCACCCAGGAAAAAATTCATCATCATCTGAAAATACTGATCATTACGCGTGAAATACTCGATAAAATCGGCAATTACCTTTTCGATGGCTCCGTCTTCGGATTCATCGATCGTTGCAAATATTTTTTCAAAGACCTGGCTGATGCCTTGCATAAACGCCTCGACGAATAAGGACTGCTGATCCGGGAAGTGGCGGTAGATCAGAGCCGGCGATATGCCGGCACGTTTGGCGATGTCCCGGATGGTGACTTTGGGAAAGGGTTTGGTGGTGAATTCCTTTTCCGCCGCGTCAATAATGATCGCGAGGCGGGCCATTTTTTCTTTTTCCTTCAATTCGGCAAGGACCATATTTTTTTCATCTTTCAATCCCGTAAGGCAAATTTATTATGGAGTGCCGAAAAATACCATTTATGCCACGCTCTGTCAAACTCGTGTCGGTTGCCGCAGTTGCTGTAAACGTTGCTTTTCAGGACAATGGTTGAAGAAATGCTTGCCGCAGGCACGGACCAGGGAGGCGGGCGAAGCTGAAATAAGAGTTTCGTTTTTTATTTTTTTATGAAGGTCTTCACATCTTTTTCAAAAGAATAAGATAAAATTCCCCTCTCTGAAGTGTGAATCCTGACCGTCTCGGCATTCAGGCTCATGATTTGTCCCTCAATGACCTTCCCGTTATACAGAACAATGGCTTTTATTGATTGATAACGCGGATCAACGAGTGTGGAAGATATCATGTGAGACTTTGTTTTAATCGGCGTTACATGATGACTCAAGGAAGGCGCCGTGACCGTTTTGATTACGATTTTCTGAAAAACATCAGGCGAAGTTTTGTTTTCCGGTTTCAAGGGCGGTTTGCTGTTAATCAACGTTGGCGATTCTGCTGTTTGTGCAGGCTTTGCCGCGGCTGCATCAGTCTTGCCAGCCGCTGCGCTGCCTTGAGGACAATGGATTTCCGGTTTTACTAAATAATGCTGAGCCTTATTATGGCCTAAGCCGGAGGCTGTTTTAAAGTCGGCGCAGGCCCGGTTGTTGTCGCCCAGCGCAGCATAAATCCCGCCTCGTAGAAAATACGCCAGTGCCAGTTGGGGATTCAGTTCAATCACTTTATTAAAGTCGCTCACCGCCTGTTCGAATTTGCCCAGTTTGCGATAAGCATTTCCCCGGTTGCCATACGCGTTGGCGTATAGCGGATCGAGCGCGATGGCCTTATCATATCCTGCAATGGCCTGCCTGTGGTTGCCCATTTTGCCATAAGCAATCCCCAGGTTATTACAGGCGATGGCGCTTTTCGGATTGAGTTGGAAGGTTTTATGGTAATCCTGAATGGCCCGTCTGATGTCGCCAAGTTCCTCATAGGCAAGCCCCCTGGTGTTGTAAGCCTCTGCGAATTGCGGATCCAGTTCGACGGACATGGTCAACGCTCGCAGCGCTTCTTTCCTGCGTTTGGCGATGAGCAACTGATAGCCTGTTTCAAACGACTCCACGGCATTGAGTTCTTTGATTGTTTGATGATACGCAACAGAGTCCTGTCGCTTCTTTTTTCCTGTCGCCAGCGTCTGGCGCAATCGCTTATTTTCTTTTAATAATTCATCGGACCGTTTTCTCACATCCGCCAGTTCATTGATCTTTTGACGGTCTTGGCAAAGATCATTCATGGATTTCAGCGCAATGCCGGCGTCCACGGTTATTTTTGATTTCACCATGTATGTCCGGCCATCCCATTGTTCCTCGACGATGTCTGTTGGCACGATGACTGCGGCGAGCGTGACCATCTGATCTTTGTTGAGCCTGAAGTTTTGAGCTTCTGTTGCGTTTGCCAAATATGTTACCAACGACTCCAACAATAGATTTTTAACTTTCCTCAGGGCAATGGTCCGGGCGGTGTTTTTACCGGTTTCATGAATTGCCGGACATGAATATTCCCTGACAAAAGTTTTTTGTTCGGCAAACGAGAAACCGGGCGCAAGTAAAATTAGGATGAAAAGCAATATGACCGTGTGTCTCCGGATGGATTTCATTGTCCCGCATATCCTTCGAAAATAAATGATACCTCATATATTATTCCACTGCTCAGTACAAGCAACGGGTTTGACGAGCATCCCCCATGGATGATCTTTTGAATAGTATCACAGCATCAAATTCACAAACCGGAGGTAAGGCCTGAGAGCGGGTGTTCCGCCGGCTTCGGAAATGATCTGCAAGGCTTTTGCGGGATCAGCAGCCACTGCGCCGCCTAAATGCGTAATGGGGGTATCGTGAAATATGTCCGGCGCCAGCGGCGTGGATGGACCGATCAGGGCAACCAGTCGCGGTGTCCCCAGGGCATCCACAGTCTCCTCAAAGGTATTGTTGAGCAGCGTTGTAGCCGTGATGATGGCGACATCACACTCTTGAAGCGCGCATCGTTTATCTTCGGGTGAAAGGACGTCCAAACGTTCAGGATTCTTTTCGATAATGGTCAGCTTCGCGCCCGTGGCGCGGATGCGCTGGACAAGCGGCGCAAAAAGACCGACCATCGCCACTTTTTCATCCGGTTTTAAATGAAAATATGTTGTCGCCTCCAAGTCTTCCATGCCATCGTCAGGCGGCCGGAGCAAGGCGTTAGCTGCGGCCAGACCGATGGCTAGATGCAAAGCATCCCGGCTTTCCACAAGGTGCTGAAGCAGGTTCACGGCGTCGGACCCGGAATAAGTTCCCGCTTCTTTCAAAATGGTGCATCCTTTGGGCATTTTATCGGGCAACAGGGCTGCAATCCCCACAGCTCCATTGTCCAGCATTGCTCCGACATAACTTAATCCTATGCGCAGATCGCCCACCCGCTGGTTTTTGGCGGCATGCGCCAGCTTATCGTAAAGACGCTTTAGGATTGTGCCCTGTTTAAGCATGGAAAATTATTTCTGCATATCCACGGAAGCCAGATCCGTATAAGGAGTATCGCCCTGACAGTTGCGGCATTTATCACCGTGGTTGATCGGATAGGCCTCATTGCACACTGGACAAATGCCAACCGGTCCCAGTTTCTTGCGGCGGATTTTTTCCGGAGCAACCTGCACATGCTGTACTCCCAGCAGTCCGTGTCCCGCTTCCGTGATCTGCGCCAACAGCAGATCTTTATCCTGTTCGTTCTTTTTTTTCTTTTTCAGGTACCAGTCCCGCACTTCCGGCCAGTTATTAAGTTTTTCCGTGTCTAGAAAAACACGGACGCCTTTTCCCGTGTATTTTTCATACAAAGTGATAGCGAAACGGCCGAAGTTGACTACGGAAAGCCAGCCGTTCCCGAACGTGCACGGAGTCAGAATCTGCACGGCATCCGGCAGACAAACCGGCGTCTCGCTGATGGCGTCAAAAAACTCTCCTTCCGGTAGGTTTTTCATGGCCAGATCCACCATGAAGCCGCCGATGACCAGACCGGGCGCAAGATTGCCGTGGAACGATTTCACCATATGGAGATACTCTTCATAGGAATATGCGCATATATCCATCATTTTTACTCCTTCATTTTTTCTTACCCGCTCCACCAGTAACATATAAGACCAAAAAAAACATCCCGCATTTTATTGCGGGATGTTTCTTAAAAAAGATTTTCAAGCCTATTTCAACTTGCTGATATTGACCGCGCAGGCCTTGTACTCCGCCGTCTGGGTGATCGGATCATAAACCGGATTGGTGAGCCAGTTGGCGCAGCCTTCACGGAAATGGAAGGCCATCCAGACCAGTCCTTCCGGAACTTCTTTCGTGACGCGCGCTTTCACGACCACTTCGCCGCGCCGGGATTTCACGGATATTTTTTCACCGTCCGTAATGCCCCTGGCCTCGGCATCGGCGAGGGAGATATCGGCTGTTTCCTCTCCGAGAAGATTGTTGATGCCCGCGCATCGGCCGGTTTGCGTCCGCGTGTGGTAATGATACAGACGCCTTCCGGTGGAAAGCACAAACGGGTATTCCTTATCCGGAACTTCCGCGGGCGGTATGTAATCGATGGCTTTGAGCATGCCCAGACCGCGGGTGAATTTTCCGCCTTTGTGCAAAGTCGGCGTGCCTGGATGATCCGCGCTAGGACATGGCCATTGCAGACCGTCATTTTCCAGACGGGCGTATTTGATGCCTGCCAGTGACGGAGCAAGAACAGATACTTCATTATCCCATATTTCCTGAGCGCTCGCGGATGTCCATTCATGTCCGAATCGTTTAGCAATCTCTTTGAAGATCCACCAGTTAGGCTTGGCGTCACCAGGCGGCACACTGGCTGCGCGCACGCGGTTGACACGCCGCTCGGAACTGGCGAAGGTGCCGTCATTTTCGCTCCAGGCGGCGGCCGGCAGAACAACATGAGCAAAGCGTGTGGTTTCCGTCGGGAAAATATCCTGGCAAACCAAGAATTCCGCCGCTTGCAGTTCATGTTCAACGTGTTTAATGTCCGGCTCCGTGTTGGCCAGGTTCTCACCAAAAACATAAAAGGCTTTCACTTTTCCGGTGGTTAGATTTTTCATCATCGTCGGCATCATCATGCCGGGTTTGTCCGGAAGCGATTTGACGTTCCAGGCCTTTTCGAATTTTGCCCGGGCGTCCGCATTGGCCACCTGCTGATAGCCGGGGAAAACATTGGGCAGCGCGCCCATATCGCAGGCGCCCTGAACGTTGTTCTGACCGCGCTGCGGGTTGACGCCGCCGCAGTCAACGCCGACGTTGCCCAGCATCATCTGGAGATTGGCGCAGGACATCACGTTGTTGACGCCGCAGATGTGTTCGGTAATGCCCAGCGTGTACATCAGCATCGCCGGCTTGACAGAAGCCATCTTGCGGGCGAGCTCGCGAATGGTATCGGCGGGAATGCCGCTGATTTCGGCGGCGCGCTCGGGCGGATACTCCATCACCTTTTTCTTCAGTTCTTCAAAACCTTCCGTGCAGGAGTCCACATAAGCTTTATCGTAAAGATTTTCACTGATCAGAACATTCATTAAAGCATTAATCAGCGCCACGTCGGAGCCGACTTTCAACTGAATGAACGTATCGGCAAAATCAACCATATCGGTGCGCCGTGGATCAATGACAATCAGCTTGGCGCCAGCCAGCACCGCATCCTTGACAAATGTTGAAGCGACCGGATGAGCCTCGGAAATATTGGTGCCGACAAGAATAATCATTTTTGCTTTCGCGTAATCAGCGAAAGAATTGGTCATCGCGCCCGAACCGAAAGAAGTCGCCAGACCGGCGACGGTGGGAGCGTGTCAGGTACGCGCGCAGTGATCGATATTATTCGTACCGAAAACCGCGCGGAAAAGTTTTTGCATCTGGTAAGAGTCTTCGTTGATACTGCGGGCGCAGCTCACGCCGGCCACAGCATCCGGCCCGTCCTTTTTGATAATCTCTTTGAATTTATTCGCGACCAGATCGAGAGCCTCATCCCACGACGCTTCACGGAATTTTCCATCCTTTTCGCGGATCAGCGGCGTTTTCAGACGTTCTTCCGAATAAATGAAGTCATAGGCGAAACGGCCCTTCACGCAAAGCCGGCCCTGATTCGGCTGGGCGTCTTCGACGGCCGTGACCTTGACAATCTTGCCGTCTTTCACATGCAGCAACTGCTGGCAGCCGACACCGCAGTAGGGACAAGTGGTGCGGATTTTCTGAGTTTCCCATGGGCGTCCGAGACCTTTAGCTTTCTTTTCCGTCAGCGCGCCGACCGGGCAGACCTGAACGCACTGGCCGCAGAAAACGCATTCGCTGTCATTATCGTCATAGGCTTTATCGCCACCGGTGACAATCTTGCTGTTTTTACCGCGATAGCCTTGTGATATTGCACGATTCACCACAACTTCATTACAGGCTTGGACACAGCGGCCGCAGAGAATGCAACGGCCGAAATCCCTGATAATAAGAGGATTGTGATCCTCTTTCGGGTAAATATCGCTGATTTCCTTTTCCTTAAATCGCGGCTCCGTAATTTTATAAAAGTAAGCCAAATCTTGCAGGCGGCAATTGCCGTTGGCTTCGCAGACCAGGCAATTATGTGTGCCGCTGGACAGCAGTAACTCAACATTAAGTTTTCTGGCCTGATGCACTAAAGGGCTTTCTGTAAAAACCTCCATACCCTGCGTGACCGGTGTTGAACAGGCAGCCATTAATGATCGCGCGCCTTTCACCTCAACCAGACAAATCCGGCAGGCGCCGGTAGGCGTCGAACCTTTCAGGTAACAAAGAGTGGGAATTTCAATTCCGCCATTACGCACCGCATCCAGAATCATTTGCCCTGGTTTAAAGGGTGTCTCCTTTCCGTTCAAAATAAATGTATCGCTCATATTTTTTTCCACCTTCAAAAGAAAATAGTTGTCATATCTGGTATATGCCAATTATGACACTTGTCACAGGCGACATATACAATAGGAAATGGAGACATGTCAACGCATTTTATTGCTTATCGTAATATGGTGTTCCTGGATATTGCTAATATGAATATTGTATATAAATAATTATTAATTAGGCAACGCTTTTTATTATGAAATCATTAATAAATGTTTAACAAATATAACATTGTTAGCAGTCAAGGATTGGTTTTCCTCCTCAGAAAAGCCTTGACATAGTCGTGATACTTTTTATATATTCGTGCCACTGCTAAGCCGTAACAACATGGCCTTTGGCAATATGACAGGTTCGAAACAGTTCATTGGCGGTAGCAATGACATAAAGTTGAATAACGGAAAACGCGGCGTGGGTTTTTCATGAATCAGAGCAAATCCTTTATCTCAAATTCATTCACACTGAGTGTCCGGTATAAGAGCTTCTTGTTTTCATTGATAATTCATCTTGCAATTTTTACCGTCTTTTGTTCGACGCCGGAGATTGAGAGACATTGCCGGCCGCAAATGATCCATGTTATTCTCCATCATGAATCGGAATCATCGACGGGACGTTCGAAATCCGCCGCCGCCGATTTTCAACAATTTGAAAGAGTTTCTATCCGGAATGACCTTCGGGTTGCCGGCAAACAAACCGATGTTAATTTCCGTCAATCCGCTCTTGATGAAAATAATCAGCCTCCGGTGAAAGAAATATTATCCAACGCTTCTCAGACAGCAGGGGAAAGTGTCCAGGCAAAGGAATCGCTGGAGAAAAGCGTCGGCGGCAGCAACCCGCCTGTTTCAATCCAAGGTGATTTGATTGCGGGAAAAGCATCAGAGACTAATCTCCCAAAAAGCATTGTTGAATCCCAATTCGGCGATAAAGGCGCTCCATCTTTTATTTACCAGGAGATTCCTGTGTATCCCGCGTTGGCAAGGCGTTTGGGCAAAGAAGGCAGAGTCATTCTCAAGCTGCTGATTGATGCTGATGGAAAACTACAGAATGTGGAAATCGTGGAAGCGGCGGGATACGGATTCACGGAAGCCTCTCTGGCGGCTGTTAAAAAATCCAGATATGCGCCTGGTTATCGTGACGGCGTGAAAGTGGCCACCTGCGCTCTTCTGCCCGTCAGTTTCCACTTGCAGTAAAGAAAACATTTTAAGGATTAAAGAGGCGGGGCAATACCTTTGGCGATGGCGCCCTGCCCCGGAAGTATGTTAAACAATTATAGAATTCACCACATCTGCTGATATTTATAACAGATAATGAGGTGGAAAGTAAAAAACAAAGGAGAAAGAGGAGTGAAAAAGTTTCTGGTTGTCTTGTTGTTCGTTACGTTCACTTCATTAACATTCGCGCAGGAAAAAGTTCCCGAAAGCTCCGAAAAGAGTAGTAAAACTAACGCTGAAGAGAAAAGTCCAATTAGAGCGGCAGACAAAGATGTAACGCATTTAAAAGAAATCGTTGTTACCACCACTCCTTATCCGAATCCGGCCACTCCGATCACCACCCGTTATGGAACGCAGCATAATGTCGTGACCGAGGAACAGATCAAAGAGCAGAATTGTCTCGATTTTCAATCGGCTCTGCGGGATGTGCCGGGCGTTATGTTTCAAAGCAAGAATTTGATGGGGAGCCAGACCAGTCACAGCATGTATATCCGCGGCCGCGGGGCGAGCCATCCTAGTTCCGATTTTGCTATTTTGTATGACGGTGTGCCACGCGGCGGCGCATTATTCGGACAGGTGCTGGGTGACGGGATTGCCCTTCCGACAATCGGGAGCATCGAAATATTCAAAAGTCCTCAGCCGTCTGAATTCGGCAGCGGCTATGCATCCGTAAATGTCCTGCCCAGGTATTTAAAAGAAGAAGGACAGGAGATTGTCATTGAAGCAGGGGGAGGGAGTTACGCCACATTCACCCAAAGCCTTTCGGGCGGCGTTAAAAAAGGCCCCTATGATGTTTACGCATCCCAGAGCTGGGCGTCCACCAGCGGGCATCGGGATCATGCCCGCGCCCAGCAGCAAAGCTATTATGCCAATGCCGGTTATCAGCTTAACGACAAATGGCATATCAGGTTCCTGGCCAATTATGTCGGCAGTCAAACGCTGGCGCCGATGCCGGATACAACCCCTACGGCGACAAACATGGTAAACTGGCCCATGGCGGAGCGCTTCGATACGAGTACTTTTCTTTCCACACTGACCCTTAACAATGCTTACGAACAGGCAAGCGGTTATCTCAAAGCATATGTAAATGATACTGATTTTGATCTGTTGCAGGAATTAAACAAAGGTGTCCGGTATGCCAACGGCGCCGGAGGGCTTTGGTCCCGGCAGAAAATTGTCCTGTACGGTATCCGGGCCAAGGAAAAATTCATGTTATGGCCGGGCGGAGAGATCCTGATTGGAGCGGACTTGGATAAAACAGAGATGAAAAATACGGAGCGGACATACAGTGGGCTTGCGGTTCCCGGAATCAACGGAGGCCTGGCGGAAAGGGTCTGGGATTTTCCGCAAACCTTCCTGATTTCGCCTTATGCGGCGATCAGTCAGATGATCGGCAGTGCCGAAAGCTTCCATGTCAATCCCTCGGCGGGATACCGTTACTTCCATCATAATGAGTTTCAGTCCGTATCCTCATACCAGGCGGGTCTAGTTGCCGGTTATAAAAGTACGGACATCAATATCAATTACGCCCGGGGTGTCAATTATCCCTCGCCGATTGTACTCATGAATGCGGTGCTGACCACTTCGCCGAAGAATATTTTCATCGGGATCAAACCGGAAACGGTTGACCACTACGAAATCGGATTAACCCATACTTGGCCGCAAAAGGCTTCTCTGGCGGCGTCTGTTTTTTATGACAAGGGCGGCGACCGGTATCAGGCTTACATGTTCGGTCCCATTCCCGTTCAATTCAATGATCCGATCGGTAAATATGAGATTCGCGGATTAGAGATTACCGGCACAGTCACGCCTTTAACAACACTGGAGTTTTTTGCCGGAGCTAACCTGATGGACGCCAAGGCGACCGGTAGTGACAATATTGAACGCAACCATATGCCTTATACACCCGGTTTTCAGCTTCAAGCCGGCGCCAAATGGACCTTTCTGGAGCATTTCCGTCTGCGATTGGATTTGCAGCATTTACAAGATGTTTATGAAGGCACCAGTATGCGCAGTGGCGGCTTTAATTACGGCCTGCTCACGGATAATAATAAACTGGAAAACTTTACGCTGGTCAACGGCAGACTGGGTTACCATTTTGATTACAGACCGCTGCGTGTCAATGAAGCGGAGGCGTATGTGGCGGTTAATAATATTTTCAATCAGCATTATGAATATGCCAAGGGTTACAGCATGCCCGGAATTACAGTGTTTGCCGGATTGAGTGTGGCGTTCCGTTAGGTTGGGGAGAACCTGATAAATGCAAAAAATAAAGCCAATTTTCGCGGGAATTGCAATGGCGGCGATGATACTGCTGGCGATTTCATCGGGCTATGCCGAAAAAGCCGGTGTGGACAAATCGAAACCCCATTATACGATTGTCACATCTGATACGATCATGTCGAGCATGGCTGTTTCGCTTTTACCGCCAAATCGCTATATGGTCGAGGCCATTCTTCCTTCCGGTCAGTGTCCCGGCCACTATGATGTGAAGCTGTCGGATATCGAAAAAATCAAAAAGGCTGATCTGGTGATCGTATCCCGCGGGCTGCCTTTTTTAAACAAGGCGGCGCTGAATAGACAAAAGCAGATTTCTCTTGATGCCGATGGCCGCAATTGGATGGCGCCCGACTCTTACATCAGTGGATTGAACCGGCTGGCCAGCGCGCTTTCCATTTACTTTCCAAAGGACAAAAATGCAATATCACAAAGAAAAGCAACGGCAATTCATCAAGTAGCCAGGGAAGCCGGCAACTTGAAAAATCAGGCCCGGCGGGCAGGATTTACCGGCAAGCCGGTTATTGCTTCCGCTCTGCAAAAAGAGCCGCTTGAGTGGATGGGGTTTCGCGTTGTGGGTGAATACGGCAGACAGGAGTCAATGTCTGCTAAAGATGTCCTACGTCTTTTAAAAACCGGCAGAGACCAGCGTGTTGTCGTTGTCGTGGACAATCTGCAATCGGGACCGGACACCGGGAAAAATATTGCCGAGACACTGGGCCGGCCGCATGTTGTGCTAACCAATTTTCCGGCGGATCATGGCTACCTGGCAACCCTGAAAGAGAATTTCAACGCTGTATTAAAGGTTGTGAGCCGAAAATGAATGAGGATATTCTGACGCTAAACCAGATTGCCGTCCGCCGGAACGGGGCGCTTTTGCTTTCCGGAATTGAGCTTTGCGTGCCGCAAAACGATTTTATAGGAATCATCGGTCCCAATGGCGCCGGGAAAACCACGCTTCTGAACGTCATTGCAGGTTTTGAGAAGTTTACAGGAGATCTCAGCATTGCCGGGCGGCGGGAATCCTGGCGGCGTTCCCGAAGAACCAGACTGCGCATCGGTTATGTTCCCCAATTGTTGAGCATCGACCCGGCTTTTCCGATTCTGGCGATACAGGCCGTGATGGCTGGCTGTGTGGGACGCGCCGGTCTCTTCCGTTCACCGGATCAAAAAGAACGGGAGGAGGCCCTGCGGCTCATGGACATGATGCGCGTGGCCCATCTTGCCCAAAGACCGCTGGGACAGCTTTCCGGGGGCGAAAAGCAGAAAATATCGCTGGCGCGGGCGATCCTTCAGAAACCGGATATTTTGCTGCTGGATGAACCTACCGCCAATCTGGATATTGCCGTTCAGAAAGAGTTTTTGAATCTGCTTGATGAAATATTCCAACGGGAAACCCTGGCGATTCTTTTTGTTACGCACGATTTCAATATGCTTCCTGCTCAAATGCGCCGCGCCGTCATGATGAAATCCGGCAAAAAAGTTTTTGACGGAGACATCCGGCAAGTGCTTACGGGAAACGCCTTAAGCCGGTTGTTTCAATATCCGCTGGAAACATTTGACCGCAATGGAAGGCGGTTTGTGTCTTATGGTTGAGCATCTTTTAGAGGCGCTGAGTTATCCGCCGATTCAGCGCGCCGTCATTGCCTGCATTCTCTGTGGCGCCAGTTGCGCGCTGCTGTCCGTTTTCGTGGTTTTAATGAAAATGCCGCTCATCGGCGTTTCGATGTCCCATGCCGCTTTTGCGGGCGCCGTTCTGGGAATGCTTCTGGACGTCAATCCTTTTTTTAGCGGGTTGATCCTGTGCCTGCTCGTGGCGGCGGTTCTGGGGCCGCTTTCGGACCGGACGGACATCGCTCCTGAAAACGTTCTCGGTATCATGTTCTCTTTTCTGATGGGTGTGGCGTTTCTCGGCATGGGCATCCTCACGAAGACCAAAGCGGCCGCTCTCAACCTGATGTGGGGCGGCCTTTTGACCCTGTCGGAGCGGGACATTCTGATCTTGACGGCAGTCACGTTGCTTCTGGCCTTGTTTATCGTTTTATTCTTTAAGGAAATCCGGGTTGTTTTATTTAATCGGCGCATCGCGACCTCGGTCGGCGTGCCGGAACGGATGATATATTACACTTTGCTGTTTATAACCGGAGCGGTAGTCTCTTCGAACCTGGCGACCGTCGGCGGTCTGCTCATCTTTGCGCTGCTTGTGCAACCCGGTGCAACCGCGCTCCAGTTGACATACAATTTAAAACATTTTTTTTTGATTTCCGCGGCCTCGGGAATTGCGGCCTGCGCTTCCGGCCTGGTTGTGTCATATATATTTGACATTCCGTCCGGCGCATCGGTCGTGCTGACGGCAACGATTCTCTTTGCTCTCGCCTATATTTTCTCACCAAAGCGCCGTTCAATGAAGTTTTCAGAAAGGAAGAAAAGTTATGAAAATGACGTCCGATGAAATGTATGGCATAAGAAAGCAGTTTTTTAACGACCATGCCGAAAAGTGGATGGATATGTGTTGGGAGCAGCATACCAGGCAATCCAACAGGCATGAAAAGGATTTTAAGCGGCTCTTTTCCCTATTCCCATTAAAATCGGGAGATTGCGTTTTGGACGCGGGCTGTGGAACGGGGGTGCTGGTTCCGTTCCTTCTTGAAAGTATCGGGGAGGTCGGCGTCCTTTACGAGCTGGACTATGCCGAAAAAATGACGGAGATAAACCGGCGTCGGCATGCGCAAGACAATATCCGCTTTATCGTTTCAGACGTGGAAAATGCGCCGCTTGACGAAGCATCCTGCGATGTCGCGATCTGTTTTTCATGTTTTCCGCATTTTCAGGACAAAGCAAGAGCTATCCAAACCATCCGGCGCATCCTGAAACCGGAGGGAATTTTGATCGTGTCGCATTTTGATTCTTCGGATGGAATCAACAAGCATCACAAATCCTGCCATGCCGTCATGCATGATCTTCTGCCTGGTGAACAAGCCATGCGGAATCTGCTTATGGAGCATGGATTACAGATTGAAACATTTATTGACGAACCTGGTTTCTATTACATGCAAGCGCGTAATTCTCCGAGGAGGTAAATATAATGTCAAAACTTGTTCGGTTTGGCGTGTCACTGGAAGAAGACTTGCTGGCTCAATTCGACTGGCTGATCAGACAAAAACAGTACACAAATAGGTCTGAAGCCATTCGCGATTTAATTCGAGACGAACTGGTTAAAAAAGAATGGATGGAAAATAAGGAAGTAACGGGCGCGATTACTCTCGTTTATGATCATCATACGCGCGAGCTGATCTCCAGGGCGTTGGATATCCAGCACGACTATCATGAATGCATTCTTTCCACGCAACATATTCATCTGGACCATCATAACTGTTTTGAAATTATTGTTACAAAAGGAAAGTCCAGGGAAATTGAAGAATTGTATCAAAAGCTCAAGTCCCTCAAAAGCGTGAAGCACGCAGGATTCATGATGGCGACACAGGGAAAACATTTGCCATGACAACCTGAATATTGCGCGATTCAGCACAACATTCAAGCTGTTTGCGCATCAATCCTGCAATGCAAAAGCAATGAGATTGATTTGGTCGTCCTGAGCAAACGAGATGTTTTCAAAAACAATAAGAACATCCGTAATATCAGTTCCCATGGTCACCTTTTTACTGCTGCCTTGAATTTCTTCGTGGCTGATCAGCGCGTAACCGCTTTCGGCAGAGAAGCTGAAATAGAATAGTTTCACCTTTGTGGTTTCGACTTTGCCGCTCAAAGTTATGGAGAGAATTCCTGTTTTTCCCGCGGAGCCTTCAGATGAGGCGTTGCTCAGCATGACATTTTTCCCGCTCATGTGATCAAGGCTGAATGTCTGGCCTTGTTTGTATGGGTTCCCCGAACTGAACGCATCTTGTCTTTCACTGTAATAAGGCTGGCCGGATTTTCTGGGGGAAAGGCGGTAAAAATTCGCGTTATTGAAGAATTGTCCATAGACATAGTAATCCTCGTAAGCTTTTGTATAGACGGTGGTGAGTGATTCATTCAATTGGGATTTGCACATGCCGTCAAGCCAGGCAAGGTCATGAACTTTGCTGTTTACAAGAAATGCCCGGAGCTTGTCCACGCCGCCATAGTTGCCCATCACATAGCTCCAAAAAATTGCATTCTGATACTGCCAAACCTCTTCCGAACTGAATTTGTCCAAAGCATACACAAAACCTTTCTGGGAGGGGAAAAAAGAATCTTTGGAATTAATGTCATAAAAACTGTTCTGGTTGAATATCTGATTGCAGGCAAAGGTGCTGATGCCTTCCGTCTCACTCTCCGACAGCCAATCTTCCCAGTCCCGGCGGTTAGAATAGCTGTATTCGACCAGATGAAACAGCTCGTGCAGGCTGGCCGTCTGTCTTGCCGCAGTATCGACAAGAGATGTGGGCAATTTGATAATGCCCTTGGAATCCGCATGGGCCGTTCCATTTTCGCTGTAGCTTATTTTGACATAGATATACTCTTTGGGACTTGTGGCTTCCGTGTCCTCGGAATCCAGAATAAAATTAACAGGCGCTTTAAATCCCTTGCTAACATAATAGTCATATCCTGCTTCCAGATAATTGCCCAGCATTTCGGCGAAACTCCTTTGGTTTTCCGTGCACTCTATCCGGAACCGCTTCTTGCTGCTCATCATCACAATTTTACTATTGGTTGTTGCAACCGCCGCCATCATGCTTTGGGAAATGCTTGAGTCGCCGATCTGAAAAACGCTGGGGCCTTGCAGGCCGCTTCCGTACTCCGTCCAGTCATCAAGGTCTTCATAGATGCAATTTATCCTGAAGGTGAGCGTCCTTTCGTTGTCGTTGTATTGTGCATCGGGGTTGATCCAGTCTTCGCCGTCCCAGAAGTATAAGGCAGGTGTCGTCAAGGATGAATCTACCGCAAAGGTCACGGTAGCGGATTCATTCAGTTCCTGGATGTTGTCCTCGGAATTTGTCGATATTTTGTAGCAATCACCGTTTGATTGGATAACCCCGTTACGTACGATCGATACCAGGGATACTTTTATAAAGGTATCCTCTTCAAGCGCGTTGGCAGGTATTGTAATTGTCAGGTTCTTATGAGTGACCGTTCCGCCCGTAATGGAAGATATTTTTACAACCGTGCTGGAAAGCTCCGAAACGGTTGATTCGATATCTGACAGATTGGTCGCCCCCGGCGAACCGTTTCCGCTGTTTGCGCTGCATCCGGACAGGAGTATGCAGACAAAGAAAACACAAATACCGGTCATCTTGAGTGCCGGTGAAAGGGTGGCCGATGTTGACGTACGGAAGCAATATCTTTTCATCAGAGTAGAATCCTTTCAAATAAAAACCAAAATCTGCCCCGGACGATAAAAAGCTTTCCGGTTTCAATAGCTTTTTACTTATCATGCATGGGAGGGCCAGTCAATGAAGTAGGTGCCATAGCATGAAACTGGTATAAATGTTTGAGTTTGCGGCTTTGCTTCTCCTTGCCTTTATAAGGGAAATTGAGGGGGAATGTCTTACGTGGATTTAGCCCGAGACCCTTGAAAAATAACTTTTACCGTCATTCCTTAGCGAAAGCGGGAATCCAGAAACAATTGAAAATACTGGATGCCCATCTTCGCGGGCATGACCATATTATGGATCTGCGTAGTTATGCAAAGGTCAAGGCCCGCCGGTCAAGTATCGGCATCCCAGCGGTAAGCAACGCCATCGAGCGTGTAGCAAAGATTGCCGAAGCTTGCCGGTATCAATAACCAGATGCTTAAAAACTTCAAGGTCCTTTTAGTCTCCCCTCCGGGGATGGTTGAAACCCCTCGCCTTTAGGCGAAGAGAAATTCTGCGAAATCCCGGAGGGATGAGCAACATTAAAAGTTCTGTAAAGCGTCCACATTAAAGTCGAATTCATTAGACATGGACGCTGAACCCATCGGCTTCAAGCCGGTGGTCATTTAGTTTCCCGAAGCACAAATCGAATCTCATTTTTTTTAAAAAGCCACTCGTCCGGCCGCGTCTTTCGAACTCGCCAGCAGGTATTTTGCTTTGGATAAATTTTTTGAAGCGCTTCAATGGGAGTTCGGTTGCATCCTTACGATGTGCAAAACAATTAGATAGATTCAGCCAAGTCGCAAAGACTTGGCTGAACGAAGACACCAGGTTTCATAAAATAAGAATTGTAACATTTCTTTTTTTGTTTGTTACCGCTTGCATTGTTTTGTGGTAAGATTTGCGCCGTAAATTGTCATAAAGGAATAATCCGAGTTGATATCCTCCCCGGCCGAAAGCACGAACCGGGCGAACCAGATTTTTGTTAGAAAAACAAAAGGCCGGGTTTCCCTGGCCTCTGAGCGTTGTGCCAGTCAAAACACATATGCAAACCAAGGAGAATGGGAAATGAAGTTTAATAATCGAATCATCGTTTGCATTGGCAAGTTTTCTATATGCGTGTTGTCAGATGCGACCGATGATTTGTCCAAACAAATTCTGGCTGGCAAGGCTCCCGTCCGTGAGGCGCAAAGTCTTCTGGCCATGACCGCCCCGGATGTCGGTTTGCTCGACCTGGGCGGTAATATTGGGCTGTTCGCCCTGCCTTTCGCCTCCGCCGGTCGTGAGGTGCACTCTTTTGAGGCTAATCCGGAAAACGCTGCGCTGCTGAGGGATTCGGCGACGGCCAATGGTTTCAAGAACCTGACCGTCCATGAATGTGCGGTTTCCGACCGCACCGGTACGATCTCTTTCCATCCGGCCGGCCCATACGGTTCCGTGGCCGGGCAGCACACACAGGACAAAATGGTCATACCGGTCAAGGTGATCCGGCTTGATGATTGGGAGCAGAAAGTCGGCAAACGGATCGTTTTGAAAATCGACATCGAGGGGTCTGAAACTGCCGCATTGTCCGGGATGGCCCGCTTTCTGGCCGATCATGACTATCCGCCGCTTTTGGTCGAGTCGAATAAGCTTTGCCTGTCCTGGTTCGACAAGACGCCGGAAGACCTGAAGGTTCAAATCAGGGACATGGGTTACAAAATATACGTGACGCATCTTTCCCTGTGGAGGCGCTGGACCAGGCCATTTGAGTTAAAAGCGCCGGCAGAGCCCCAGAACTGTATGCTGGAAAATTTGCTCTGTGTGCGGTCAGGAGATGACCGTGTGAGTTTGTAGGAACAGAGAGAGTGCGTATCATATTGCCATCAGCTGAGGAACCAGGTTGCTGAGCTTGTCGAAGCATTGGCAAGAGCCGCCCTTTTCCATAAGGGTATTCAGGAACCAGACTTTTGGGTTGCTTACTTTGCCCGGCAGTAATCCGGAAACTCCAACAGTTTTTTCACGGCGTCAGCATTGCCTTCCAGTGCTTTTTTGGCCAGTTTCCCGCAGGGAGATTTTGGTTGATTTACAAAATAATTCGCGATGTTATCAGCGCAGGCGCTACAGGCTCCCATTGTCCGGAATTTTTCTTTTGCGTATCCGAATTTTTTTCCAGCTTCAGACCTTTGCTTGGGGTTGTACGTTTTGCCCAGCACTTTTGCGATAGATTGAACTTCTTTGGCCTTGACGGAACCTTGATTAATAAGGTCGTCAACCTCTGCAACATTTCCACGGCATAAACTACTGACGACGGATTCATGATAACGGTTCCAGTAATCATCAGGTAACCGCGCCTGTTTGGCAAGTTCATCCATTTTATCGCCATAGTTTGGATTGTCGTATTGGACATCCTTGCAAGACATTTGAGCAAATGCCGAACCGGTCAGAATCAGGCTTACAATGGTACACATCAGGATTCCTGTAAAAAATGATTTTTGCCGCATCTGTATTTTTCCTTTCCCGGATAACCCGATTGTCCTCGCTCAACGGATAAGAACTTTTTTTGTTTTCGAGTATAGGAGCAGTGCGACAGGGTGTCAAGAAGATTTGGGTTGCG
>CAZBGE010000041.1:0-24083 GCA_964491435.1 uncultured Smithella sp. | reverse complement strand
ATTTTGGACGTTGATCCCATTGAGAAATTGAAAGGAAGGTGTTACTATGCGCCTTTTCCCGAAAGAAGAAAATTTTTTTGATTTATTTGAAGAGTTGGCCAATAAGATTGAAGAAGGGGGGCAATTTTTCCTTGAAATGGCTCGGAATCATAATTATTCAGAGGCTAGAGTATCCCGGCTTAAAGAAATTGAGCATGAAGCGGACGGCATTGCTCATAATACATACGAACGAATGCACAAAACCTTCTTGACACCTATAGATCGTGAAGACATTTATGCATTAGTCAATAAAATTGATGAAATTCTGGACCACATCGAAGGAACCGCCATACGCATCCACATGTATCAGGTAAAAAAACTGGATGATGAAATTATTAAGCAGGCGGAAATTCTTTTTCAAGCGATTGAAAAAATCAAAGTTGTTGTTCATGGATTGCGTAATATGAAAAACAGCAAAATGATTCTGGATGGCTGCGTGGAAATTCATACTTTGGAAAATGCCGGCGACGTTATTTTAAGAACCATCATTACCAATCTTTTTATTCATGAAAAAGATGCAATCGAACTGCTAAAAAAGAAAGAAATATTTGAACGGCTTGAAGAGGCTATTGATGTTTGTGAAAATGTATCCAATATTATTGGAGGCATCGTCTTGAAACATGCCTGAGTTAATGAAATAGGACGAGTTTTAATGCCTGTTTTCACTTCTGTCATAACGCAGTTGGGCGACCTGTTCCGATACGAGTCCTACCATGAAAACGACAACCGACATGGTTATGAGCATGGCCGATGTCTGGCCGTAACGCCCTCCCATAAATAAAATTCTGAAAAGGCCATATCCCACGCCTGTGAGGAATATGGTTAAGCTAACGGGCAAAAAAACCCGCATAGGGGAAAGAAGTGTTGCGATCTTGAGAATGATTAAAAAAAAGCGAGAACCGTCTGCAAACAGCCTGATCTTGCTTTTGCCGATTCGGCGGCTTGTCTTAATTGGCACGTATGTAAGGCTGTATCCCTGGTGGATCACCGCCATTGTAATTGTGGTGGGATAGGAGAATGTATTCGGCAACATTGTAACAAATTGGTGTGCAATACTTGTTTTGATTGCCCTGAAGCCCGATGTTAGATCCTGAATTTTTCTTTTACAGATGTAGGAAGCAAAAAAGTTATACAATCCGTTGGCAATATTTCGATGAAGATGCGATTCCGAATCGTGAGTGCGCGCTCCGACAACCATGTCGTAGCGGTCAATTTTTTCTAATAATGAAGGAATATCTTCAGGATTATGCTGGCCATCGCCATCCATCATAACGAGAATCTTACCTTGCGCCTGCCGGATGCCTGTTTTAATAGCAGCGCCGTTGCCGATATTGTAAGGATGAGAGATGACTCTGGCACCGGCTTTATTGGCGCGCGCAGCCGTTTCGTCTTTTGATCCGTCGTCGATGACCAGGATTTCATAAAGGCGTTGGAGCCGATCCATGGTTACACGAACTCGTTCGATAACATCGGCGATGACTTCCATTTCATGGTAAGCTGGGATGATAATTGTTACATCCAAGTCGGTGTTCATTCGGTTTCCTCAACGGTTTCTTTATGCTGGATGGGGATAATAACAGTAATTATTTTTACACATAACATGAAAAATCCTCATTCCCAAGTATTTGCATTTTAGCAACTTACTATTTTTGCTTTCATTTGTCCAAAAAATAAATGTTGGAACATGTGAAAAAAGTATTGAGTTTTGTTCGTTAAATCTGATAAAAGAACATGTATAATTTACAAGGTGAAATTAGTTTTTCATATTTGTTTGAATCAGGCAAATAAGTCCGAAGAGCGGCTATGCGTGAAGAGAAATCCAATGTATCAACATATGCTGTGACGGTGGTGGAAACGGAGTCACATTTGCATGAATCCTCTTGTTAAAAATGAAACAACACAGGCAGGAATGTTTGATGTTCGTGATGATCAGGAGATTGTCAAAGAGATTAAATTGACAGTTGGATTGATGAAATCAGAATTTGACTTCAGTCATTTCGATTCGGCGTTTTTTGATGTAAAGCGCTTGTTTTTCGGTCAGTATGAAGGTTATCGTTCGTGCAATACGCAGTATCATGATTTTGGCCACACGTTGATGGTTTTGCTGGCTATGACTCGTCTGATGCACGGTGCTAATTTGCAGGGTGTCGAATTTACGGACAAAGAGATCAATCTGGGGATGATTAGCTCATTGATGCATGATACCGGTTATATTCAATCCGCCGATGATTGCGAGGGGACAGGCGCCAAATATACGCTTACGCATATTGCCAGGAGTATTGAATTTATTCGGAAATATTATTCCGGGAAGAATTATTTCGCGGCGGATGATAAGAATTTTCATGATATTTTAAGCTGTACCGGTCTTAATACGGCGATTGCGGATTTAGTGTTTGAATCGGAAAGAATCGCTTTGTTGGGGAAGATGGTGGGTACATCGGATTTATTGGGCCAAATGTCTGACCGCCTGTATCTGGAAAAACTGATTTTGCTTTACAATGAATTTGATGAAGGCGGCGTACCCGGCTATGAAAGTGAAATGGAACTTTTCCGTAAAACAGTTGGCTTCTATAACTGGATAAAAAAGCGCCTTGAAAATGAATTTGGCGATGTTAATCGCTATATGGTGGATCACTTTAAAAACCGATGGGATATCAATTGCAACGTCTATGAAGAAGCGATTGAGAATAACATCAACTATCTGAAGTTTATTCTTAAAGACAACCAGAAAAATATTCGCGCCTCTCTGCGCCGCAAAGTATTCTCTTTTAACTAAAACCGACAAAACTTGTTGATATTTTATGCAAGGTTTCATATGACTTAAACACCCATGAAGGGTTGAAGATGTCTATTGCTGAAGGAGGTTATGTGAATATTACGGTTAAAAAGGGATGTCTGGCTCAAACGAAGACTCCAGCCATGATCTTGGCGCTTTGTGAAGATGCAATAGAATCGTCTGAGATTGCTGTTAGTGTTAATCAACAGACAGGCGGACTATTGGATGATGTCATCAAAAGCGGTGATTTTGAGGCCAAGCCGTCGCAAGTATCCGTGATTTATACCCGGGGGGTGCTGCCAGCCCAAAGAATCGTCCTGGTGGGACTGGGAAAAAAAAGTGAACTGAAATTAGAAAAAATTCGTTGCGCATATTCAAAAGTTATGCAGCATTTGCGCGGATTGAATATCAAGAATGCGGCAACCGCCATTGAAGGATGTCTTCTTCCAGAGCAAAAAGAAAAGGTTATTGCCGCCGCGGTGGAGGGGGCAATACTGGGTCAGTATCAGTACACGGCGTTTAAGACCGTTAGCCGCGAGGAAATAAAAGAAATGAGGCTGTTGGAAATTTTGACCAAGCCTGAAGATTATGCCAATATACTGAGTGAAGTTCAAAAGATGAAAATCATTACTGACGCGGTTTACTTCGCGCGTGATCTTGTATCGGCTCCGGCCAATGAGATGACACCGTCTATTCTGGCTGAACATGCTCAAAAAATCGCGAAAAGAAAAAATGTTTCCTGTCGGGTGTTGGATAAAGGAAAGATGAAAACATTGGGTATGAATGCTTTGCTGGGGGTTGCGGCAGGCAGTCAGGAACCGCCGAAATTGATTATTCTGGAATACTCCGGCGGCAAAAGAAACGATAGGCCTGTTGTGCTGGTTGGCAAAGGTCTGACATTTGACAGCGGAGGTATTTCAATAAAGGCAGCTGAAAAAATGGATGAGATGAAAACGGATATGTCCGGCGGCGCGGCCGTGATTGCAACTATTATGGCTGCGGCCGATTTGCTGTTACCATTGAATGTTGTGGGTTTGGTTCCCGCAACGGAAAACTTGCCCGGTGGCAGCGCTCTGAAACCGGGTGATGTTTTAAAATCCTTTTCCGGGCAAACAATTGAAGTACTGAACACGGACGCCGAAGGACGCCTGATTTTGGCGGATGCCCTGACCTATGCTTCCAAATATAGACCGGTGGCCGTCGTTGATATTGCCACGCTGACGGGTGCGTGTATTGTGGCGCTGGGTGAAGACGTTATCGGCATGCTCGGGACGGACGACCGGCTAAAGAGTGAAATCAACAGCGCTGCGCAAATCACCGGCGAACTGGTTTGGGAGTTGCCGCTGTGGGAACATTATTTCGAACTGATCAAAAGCGACGTCGCCGATTATAAGAACAGTGCGGGACGCATGGGAGGAACGATCACGGCGGCGGCGTTCCTGAGTAAGTTTGTCGGCAATTATCCCTGGGCGCATCTGGATATTGCGGGACCTGCTTGGACCACAAAAGATAAAGCCTATGTTCCCAAAGGTGCGTCGGGTGTGCCGGTGCGTCTACTGGTTGAATACTTGCAAAACCGTTCACAAGGATAACGATATTATAGTCCGGATATCGCAAAACCTCGTTTCGTCTTTAGGTAGTTAGGTATTCAGATATTATATATATCTGCCAGGCGAAGCGGATTTTAAAATCTGTGTCACATCATGCAGTGAGAAGATGATTCAGCCGCTATTAGAAATTATAAATTTGAAAACGGTCTTTTCAACCGCCAGAGGCTTTATTAAGGCGGTTGACGGTGTTTCTCTATCGTTGAAAGTTGGTGAAACGCTTGGTGTGGTGGGAGAATCCGGCTGTGGTAAGACGATGCTGGCGCTTTCCATTATGAGATTGATTCCTTCAAACGGTCAGATTGCGGAAGGTCAAGTGCTGTTTGCCGGTCGGGATTTATTGTCTTTATCTGAGGAGGAGATGCGTAAAAAACGTGGCCGAGATATCGCCATGATTTTTCAGGAACCGATGACGTCGCTAAATCCGGTTTTACGCATCGGCGATCAGATTGCGGAGGCGATCTGTCTGCATCAGCATGTCCATGTTAAAGAGGCGCGGGCTTTGAGTGTGAAACTTTTAGGGGATGTCGGTATTCCCGATCCGGAAAAGCGGGTGAAAGATTATCCCCATCAGTTGAGCGGCGGCATGCGTCAGCGGGTCATGATTGCCATGGCCATGTCTTGTTGTCCTCAATTGATTTTAGCGGATGAACCAACCACGGCGCTGGACGTGACGATTCAGGCCCAGATTCTGAAGCTGATTGACGATCTGAAAGAACAAAACAATATGGCCGTGATTCTGATTACGCATGATTTGGGCATTGTCGCCGAAGCCGCGCAAAGGGTGGCGGTTATGTATGCGGGCCGGGTGGTGGAATTTGCGGATGTGGAAAAATTATTTGCCCGTCCACTGCATCCCTATACGCGAGGCTTGATGGCGTCCCGGCCTTCCGGTTGCGCCGACATGGTGGATTGCAGGGAAGGTTACTTGAAAACAATTCCCGGGACAGTTCCCAGTCTTTATGTTCTTCCTGCAGGCTGCCCTTTTTTCGAACGTTGTGCGCTTGCCGAAAAAGAATGCCGGAAATCTGAGCCGGTGTTGACAGAAATGGAAAAAGGCCACTTTGTTTCCTGCTTCATTTCTCAAAGAAGCGTATCATGAAGGAGTTCTCATTTTCCATGATTTCCGTCTTGATTGATATTCAAAAACTAGAAAAAAAATACATTCTGGGAGGCGGATTTGCTCAAAACCGCTCGCGCATTGTCACGGCGGTGGGTGGCGTCAACCTGCAAATTTTCAAAGGGGAAACCTTGGGGCTGGTTGGCGAATCAGGCTGCGGAAAATCAACACTTGCGAAACTGTTGATGAGACTTGAAGAACCGGATGGGGGGAACGCTTATTATGCTAATCAAAATATTTTTACACTGTCTTCGGATGCGCTGAGAGCTTATCGTCGCCGAGTTCAAATGGTTTTTCAAGACCCGTATTCTTCGCTTAATCCCCGAAAAACCGCGCTCAGCATCATTTCTGAACCCTTGACGATTCATAGCATGGGAAGCCGCGAACAAAACAAGGAGACAGCGTTTCAACTGATGATTAAAGTCGGGTTGAGTCGGGAACAAGCTAAACATTACCCGCATGAATTCAGCGGTGGGCAGAGGCAGAGAATCGGCATCGCGCGTGCGCTGGCTCTTCAACCGCAGCTGGTCATTGCCGATGAACCTGTTTCCGCCCTCGACGCTTCCATTCAGGCGCAAATTCTGAATTTATTGAGGGATTTAAAAAAAGATTTCGGTTTGACCTATTTGTTTATTTCACACGATTTGAATGTTATCCGACATGTCTCTGATCGGATTGCCGTGATGTATCTGGGGTGCATTGTTGAGCTGGCGGATACAAATGATCTGTATGAAGTGCCGCTTCATCCCTATACGCGAATGCTGCTTGCGGCTATGCCGTCCTGTGATCCCCGGCGGAAGAAACGCGACATGATGATTTTCGGAGAAGCCAGGGATGCTGGAGAACCAGGATGCAGTTTCAAAAATCGCTGCGCATATAAAACAAATATATGTGATGGCACACATCCGCAGCTGAAGCAGTATCAGGAAAGAAGATGGTGCGCCTGCCATCGCGTGGGGGAGATTTAACTTTTATGGAAGAAAAAGTATTCTGGAAAAACGGTGCGCTGATCGGAGAAGGGTTATGGCGGAAAAATACGGGAGATGTCGGTGTGGTGATCTGTCATCCGCATCCAATGATGGGTGGATCCATGCATAACAATGTTGTGGAAACCGTACAGGATGTTTTTTCATCTTGCGGATATACGACTTTACGTTTTAACTTTAGAGGTGTTGGTGAAAGCTCTGGCGTTTATGATGAAGGGAGGGGAGAAAAACAGGATATTTTATCAGCGTGTGAGTTTATGAAATACCGGGGTGTTGAAAAAATCACTCTGGCTGGTTATTCTTTTGGAGCTTGGGTTTGCTGCTGCCTGTTGCAGGATAAACCTTCTTTCATCCGCTCTACAATTTTGATTTCTCCAGCTCAGAGCTATTTTGATTATGATTGGGCTGGATTGGACGGTAATGTGGAGTACATTATTTGTGGAGAGGAAGATGAGTTTGGTCATGCGGACAATTTGAGGAAAAACGCCAAACAAATACATGCAAAACTGGCGGTTCTTCAGGCAACGGACCATTTCTATTTTGGGCGGGAAGGACAATTAGCCGAGTATTTGAGGGAATATATTATTGAAAAAAAAGCTTGATTTTAATAAAAATGATGTTAATGTCGAAATCAATTTGATAGTAAAATGTTAGAAGGTAATGATTCGTTAGAAGAGAGTTAGATGGTTTTTGTCAGGAAATTGGTAGTGTTTGAGATTGTTTTACCTAAAAAAGAAATTAGCCGCAGGGAATTCTTAAAATAAAAAAAGAATTCAAGCGGTTTTTTTTTAGTTTCCGAAGGCGTCAGGCCGGAAGAAACATACATTTGAAAGGGGGACTTTTAGCATTGGCAGAAGGAAAAGTAAAATGGTTCAACGAGAAGAAGGGGTTTGGTTTTATTGAAAACGATGAGGGTGGCGATGTATTTGTTCATTACAGCGCAATCACCGGAACCGGATTTAAAACTCTTTATGAGGGTCAGAGAATTCGTTTCGATATTGAACAGGGCAACAAAGGGCCCAGCGCAGCGAATGTTCAACCATTGTAATCATACCGATTAATTAACTTTCAGCAAAATGCCCCGTTTTCCGGGGCATTTTTATTTTGTCTTCATGAAAAAGAATCTCATTGTTATCCTGGGACCGACTGCGTCCGGAAAAACAAAGCTGGCCGGTAAACTGGCCTATGATCTGCGAGGAGAAGTCATTTCGGCGGATTCGCGTCAGGTTTATCGAGGGATGGATATCGGAACGGGCAAGGATTTATCCGAGTTTCACAGGGGAGGAGAAATTATTCCACGCCATTTGATTGATATTCTTGAACCGTCTCAGGAGTTTAATGTCTTTGAATTCAAAAAAGGATTTTACGGAATTTTTAATGCTCTGCGGGAAAGACGGGTTTTGCCCGTTCTGGTGGGAGGTACAGGTCTTTATCTGGAGTCTGTCCTGACGGATTACAATATGCCGTATGTTCCGTCCGATGAACTTTTTCGGCAAGAGGCTGCTTCAAAATCGTTGACGGAACTTCGGGAAATTCTTCTGGAGATGAAGACTGAGCTGCATAATAAAACCGATCTGGAAGATCGGGAGAGGCTGATTCGAAAAATTGAGATTGAGAAAGCGAAACTTCATGCAACCGGCAAGCAGATGCAAAACTACTTTATCCATGCCGTAGTATTCGGTGTCCATTGGGAAAGGTCTGTTCTGCGGCGGAGGATTGCAGACAGGCTGCACAAAAGAATGGCTGAGGGCATGATTGAGGAGGTGTTCCAACTGCATGAAAAAGGTTTGTCTTGGGAGAGGCTGGACGGTTTTGGACTGGAATATCGCTATATCTCAAGGTATCTGCAAAATATGATGACCAAGGACGAAATGGCATTCAGGCTTCAAATCGCCATCGGTCAATTTGCAAAAAGGCAGATGACGTGGTTTCGGCGCATGGAAAAAAAAGGCGTATCCATTGAGTGGATTCCCGGTGACGATTATCATATTTTGCATCAGCGGGTAATGGACGTCTTGTCATGAAAAAAGATACCTTGCTGGAAACTTATCTGGAAAAGTATGCGGCGGGACGACCTTGGCGAATACAAGCCGGAAATATTGACAACATCGATCAGGTTGTCGTGATTCCGGCTTACGCGGAAAAAGAAATGCTTTTTGCCACACTGGCGTCTCTTGCTGAGAACTCCGATGCGTCTTTGGAACAATCTTTGATTCTTTGCGTGGTTAATAATAAGGCGGATGCGTCTGATGCCGACAAAGAAAACAATGCACAAACCATTTTGCTTCTGAGAGCCTTGATTGGCAAGCAATCATTCCGTCAAATTCAACTTACCGGAGATATTCATATTTTACTGCAAAGGATAGCCCGAAGGCCATTAAAATTGGCGTGCGTGGATGCGTCTTCATCCGGTCTGGAAATTCCATTCCGTGTCGGCGGTGTCGGTATGGCCCGCAAAATAGGTATGGATATGGCTTTGCGTCTGCTGGCTCATTCCGGAAACGATCCGCGTCTGATCCTGAGTCTGGATGCTGACACACTAGTTCGCCCCGATTACTTATCGGCGGTCCGCAAAGCCTTTTTGTCCGGCAGGGCGCAGACGGGGATTGTTGCCTTTGAACATGTTATCCCTGCGGACGAAGTTGGACGGTTTGCCATCTGCCAGTATGAAATTTTTCTGCGTTACTGGGTGCTTGGCCTGCAATACGCCCGATCACCCTATGCCTTTCATTCGATTGGTTCAACGATTGTGACAACCGCGGATAGTTATCTTGCCGTGCGGGGAATGAATCGCCGCGCGGCGGGAGAAGATTTTTATTTTCTGAATAAATTGGCCAAAATGGGGCCTATCCGCCAAATTTCGGAAACCGTGATCTATCCCTCCGCGCGCATTTCCCGGAGGGTGCCCTTCGGTACGGGAGCAGCTGTTGACAAAATTGTTTCGCGCGCAAGTTCTGGACATGGTTTTTACGATCCTCGGATATTTATTATTCTGAAAGAATGGATTGCTTTGATGGAACAATCCTTTAACCGTTCTGAAAATGAAATTCTTCAGGATGCGAAAATCATTGATCCAGGATTAGCGTCTTTTTTAATTTTGCGCGGTTTTTTATCGGTCTGGCCGAGAATTCGCGCCAACCTGAGGGATGAGAAGACCTGGAAAAGGCAGTTTCATAATTGGTTTGACGGATTTGAAACATTAAAACTGATCAACGAACTCTCAAAGCTTTATCCGCGAGTCAGCCTGTTTTCCGCGTTGCCTGAAATGATGTCGCTGATGAACAGGGAATCTCCCGGTGGGGTGTTTGATGAGAGCGTGGAAAAAGCAGAAGGTCTCATGAGGATTTTACACAGTATGCGCAGTTGAAGAAAAATATGAATAGGCCGGCAATTCGACGGGGATAATCTTCTTGACTTGACAGGAGCATTTCGCATATAGCGCAATTCACTTTTATGAGGCTTGACCATTTTGTAGGAGGAAATTCATGAATAAAATCTTAATAGAAAACGCTTTGGCAGTTTTACTGGTCGTTATGATACTCGTAACTTTGGGATGCGGCGAGAAAAATGAAGAGACCGCCCCGGTATCGCCGGAGCAGGCCGGGCAAAGTGTGCAAACGGAACCGCTGCTGGGGATGGAGCAAACCGTGATGACACCGGAAATGAATGTTTCCCCGCAAGAGCAGCCGAAGGACGTGGTTATCAGCGTTGACGGAATGACATTAAAGAAGGACGAACTGGCCAAAAAGGTCCAGGTTAAAATGAAGCTCTATAGAGACAAAATTCCCGCCGAAAAGAAAAAAGAAGCTCAAGCAGGAATAAGAAAGCAGATGATCGAAGAGTTTGTAATGCGTACGCTGTTGCGCAAGGAGATCGATAACAAAAAGATTGTGGCCACAAATCAGGAAATCGCGGTGGCCATGAATCAGATCAAGGCAAGCCTCCCTCCCGATAAAAAGGTTGAAGATTTTCTGAAAGAAAACCAGATTTCCCGGCAGGATATTGCTTTCGGGATAAAAATAAAAAAGCTGGTTGAGATGGAGGGCGGAAAAAGAACGAAGCCGTCGCAGAAGGAAATCAGTAAATTTTATAACAACAATAAAGATAAGTTTACCACACCGGAGGCTGTTCATGTTCGTCACGTGCTGGTGACGATTGACGCTAAAGATGATGAAAAAACAAAGGCGGAAAAAATGGCGAAAATTGAAAATCTGCGTAAGCAGCTTGTCGAAGGTGCAGATTTTGCGGAAATTGCCAAGAATCATTCGGATTGTCCCAGCAAGGAAAACGGCGGTGATTTGGGAGAAGTCAAGAAAGGCCAGACGGTCAAGCCGTTTGAAGACGCTGCTTTTACGCAGGAAATCAATAAGATTGGAGCGGTGATAACTACGGAATACGGCCATCATATTATTCAGGTTGTGGAACGCAAGCCGGGAACCACCGTTAAACTGGACGAAGTGAAAAATCAAATCGCGCAGTATCTTGAACAGCAAAAACAGGCGGAAATATTTTCTAAAATGACGGCCAGGTTAAGAAAAAACGCCACCATTATTTATTACGAGAAGTGATGAGAATAAAAAACGCCGGCCTTCTTGGCGAGGGATTATGGCTGTTCGGCGCGGAAGAGTCCTGTGTTTATTTGCTGGAAGGAAGCAAATCATCAGCGCTGATCAGCGCAGGAATGAGTTATATTTTGCGGGATTTATTTCGTCAGTTCGACGCCGTGGGTTTCTCCGGAAAAAAGATCGGGCATATTATTATACTTCATGCTCATTTTGATCATGTCGGCGTGGTTCCTTTCTTGAAGAGAAAATATCCTGATATTGCCGTGCATGCATCTGCGCGCGGCTGGGATGTTTTGGGCAATCCCAAAGCCATTGCCGTGTTTAATGAATTTACGCTGAAGGTTTGCCGGAGGATGCGGGGCCAGGACTACGTTTTATCCGGCTTGGATTGGCAGTGGCGCGACGATATAGGCGGTGAAGTGTTAAAACAGAACAGTTGGATTGATTTAGGCGGCAAACAAATTGAAATTCATGAAACACCAGGGCACTCTTCCTGTTCGATTTCTGCCTATGTCCCGCAATTAAAAGTCTTGTTTCCGTCGGACGCTGCGGCCATTCCTTATAAAGACGAATATCTCATTGCGGCTGGATCAAGTTTTCCGGATTATCAAAAAAGCCTTGATAAAATGGCCTGCCTGGATGTGCAAATGGTGTGCGCCGATCATTACGGAGCCATCAGCGGAGACGAAGCGGTGCATTATGTGGCGCAAAGTAAAAGCGCTGCGGAGCAAATGATCGATAAATTACGTTTGGCGCTGGAAAAAGAGGGCAGTGTCGAACATGCGGCAAAACGGTTAATAAAGATTCATTTCGAGCAAAGGCCAGATTACTTCGTTCATCCGGATATTCTGCTGTACACTTATACAAGAATGCTGAAACAGTTCACATGACGCGTCCACTTCGGCTTGGGCGAGCGAAGCAAAGCAATCACCTAATTAGTCCATCCTGAAAAATAGGATATTTTAAAGCTCTTTATAGCATTGTTCATTGACAACTGAAGATAATTTGCGAATGAAAAGGGATTCCTCGTTTCGTTTTTCCGCTATGCGGCTCGTTTCATCTCTCTTTGTTCCTGCTTTTCTTCCTTTTGCCGGTGCAGACGGGTTATTTTCTTCGTGTTCCAGGCTAACGTGGCCCATACCACATTGACAGTGTCACCGGTTGCTCCTTTGTATCGGCAACGATTCATCCGATGATCGCTCTTGAAATGGCCGATGACCGGTTCAATCTTGACCCTTTGTTTCAATGCCTTTTTGAACCAGGACTTGTCACTGTTTGGATGCGGCGTTTTGCCTTTCTTTGGAATCGCCAGTCGCTGGACACCCCATCTTCTGCGGCAGTTCTCCTGCTTCTGGAGAGACTGATCAAAACCCCGATCTGCCGTAACCTCCTGCGGTGCATGGCCAACGTTCTTTTTGATGGTTCCGATGACCTGTCCCAGAGTCTTTACGTCGGCTACGTTGTGCTGGTATTCCCGGTGGGAAAGGATCAAACCATCGTCATTTTTTGCGAGGGAAACAATAGCGCCGAACTCGCAATCCGGATGGTGCTTCCCTTTCTTAATGACGGCAACATCCGGTTCGTGCAGGGAATAAATCCGGTTCTTGGGAGATTCGCCGAAAAGCACTTGTTTCGTTTGATCAACGATTTTCTTCCCCAGAGAAACCAGACGATTAAGTTTCTTACCCGCTTCCTTGAAACCCCGACTGTAAAGGCTGTTGACAATCCGTCCGGCTTGAGAAACGACATGGCGGGTCATCGCCTGGAGTTCTTTGATCGCCTCTTTCCTCCCGTCCGGGTCTTTCCGGTAGAACTTCTTGATCTTGAGGAGTTGTTTCTTCCCACTCCGTCTGTATGTGCGAAAGGATTTCGAAAGGGCAACCTCCTGGCGTACCCTTTTCACCTGCTCGGTGATCTTCTCACGAATCTGATGCATGAGATCAGCATCCGTCGGATAGGCGATGTTCTTGGGTTGCGCTGCCGTATCCACAGCTACCCGTTTGGTTTTAACTAAACCTATTTCCGGCCAGGCTATTTATAGCTGTGTTCGGCGCTGGGGAAAGTGCTTGTTTTGACATCTTGGATGAAGCGCTTGACGGCATTTTTTATTTCCAGGTGTAAGTTAACGTATTTCTTTACAAATTTCGGTGTCATGCGATCATCCATGCCCAGCATGTCGTTGCTCACCAGAACCTGTCCGTCACAGTGAACGCCGGCGCCAATGCCAATGGTCGGAATTGATAATGAACCGGTAATCTCCGCCGCCAGCTTTTCGGGAACACATTCAAGCACTAGTGAAAAAGCACCAGCCTCTTCCAGAATTTTCGCGTCCTGCACCATTTTTTCAGCCGCATCTTCCTTTTTTCCCTGAACTTTATAGCCGCCTAGTTGGTGGACGGATTGTGGCGTGAGACCCAGATGCGCCATAACGGGAATTCCTGCGCGAGTCATTTTATTCACGATATCCGCGTGTTCCCGTCCGCCTTCCAGTTTGACCGCCTGAGCGTTGGCTTCTTTTAAAAAGCATCCGGCATTGGCCATCGCTGTCTCCGGAGAGACCTGATAGGATAAAAACGGCATATCCGCCACGATCATGGCTTTGTGCGATCCCCGGGCAACCGCCTTTGTATGATGAAGCATATCTTCCATGGTTACCGGGAGAGTTGTATCATAACCCAGAATCACGTTACCCAGTGAATCGCCGACGAGAATAATATCAATATCGCTTTCGTCCAGGATAGCGGCCATCCCGTAGTCGTAAGCGGTCAGGACGGTGATTTTTTCGCCCAGTGCTTTCATTTTTTTGATATCCAGGATAGTTTTGCGGCTGATCTTATTATGTGTGCTCATTTATGTTCCTTTCAGAAGCTTTTTAATGATGTTTGCCTGTTGGGCGTTCAAGGTTCCTTTTTGACGCGCCAGTTTTATCGCGATCATTCCCATGTTTGCGTATAATGATGCAAAGCCGGGATGATGGCTGGACATGGCTTCCATGTGTTTTTGAATCGTTCCCGAATCGCCTCGGGCGATCGGTCCTGTCAGCGCGTTTTCACAGCCTTGCTTCTCGATATTTTTCAGACTGCCATAAACTAGGGGCAGGTAGGCCCTGCGGGCGTCTTTTTCGGAAAAGCCAATGGATGAATAAATTGATTCGACGACGCTCATCAAAGAGACGAGGTAATTTGAGGCGATACAGGCAGCAGCGTGATAAAGCGGCTTTTGTGCCGGCGTGATAAAAATAGGGATTCCCCCGATGCTGCGGACAATATTTGCCGCAAGTTGTTTAACGCCTTTTGCGGCCGTCACGCCGAAATAGCTGCCGGGAATGTTGGCAATCGCGCCATCTATCGAAGAAAAACTTTGCAGTGGATGAATACTGGCGACAAATGCCCCGGCTCGTGCAGCTGGTTCCAGAAGGTCAAGTCCTCCCGCGCCGCTCATGTGAAAAACCTTCTTGCCTTTTATAGAATAACATTTCGCAATTTCCGCACAGGCAGACTTGATGCAGTCATCAGGCGTTGTGAGCAAAAGAAAATCGGCTAAAGGCAACGCCTGTGAAGGATTGCGGAAGCCTTTAACGCCCGTATATTTTTGTGCTCTTTTTAAATGAGTAAAGGAGGGATCGGCGAAAAATGTAATGTCGTGTCCTGCTTTTTTTAAAAGAGTTCCAATGGCCGTACCGACCATTCCCGCACCGATGATGGAAAATTTAAACGATTGCGTTTTTTTCGGCATGTGCGTCATCCATAAAAAAAGTCTCCCAATGCAATGGAAGACTCGTATCCGACAGTTCCGTTAGTTACCGTCTCAGTCTGTGCCAAGTGATCCAAGCGGTTGGTTCCTTGTAACATACGTCATCGGCGCCGTCAAATGATATTTCTTAAGGAGATATTTCTGAAAGTGCTTCCGACAAAGGACCTTGTTTTTGCAATGTCTCTCGGCTATACAAAGATTAAGGGGTGCAACATGAAAATAGTGGATTTAATGATCTTTGATTTCGACGGCACAATTGCCGATACTGGCGCGGACCTTGTTGCATCCGTCAATTATACCTTGACGGCCATGCGTCTGGAAACCAGATCGTTGGAAGAAATCATCAGCTTTGTGGGTGACGGAGTTAGAAAACTAATGGAAAGATCGCTTGGAGAAAATCACAGGGGACGTCTGGCAGAGGCCATGAGCATTTTCAGCGGCCATTACGAAAAGCATCTGCTGGACCAGACAGTGCTTTGTCCGCATATCGAGGATGTGTTGAAATATTTCAATCGCAAAATGAAGGTGATTCTGACCAATAAGCGCTATGCTTTAACAGTAGTCATTGCCCGCGGACTGCACATTGATAAGTATTTCATGGAGATTGTCGGAGCCGATACCACACTTTATCAGAAACCGGATCGGCGCGTGGTAGAATATCTTCTGGAAAAATACAATGTGACGCCTCAGAAAGCCGTGATCATCGGCGACGGCGTCAATGATATTGCAGTGGCGAAGAACGCGGGGATTTTATCTTGCGCGTATTTAAACGGTTTGGGGAATAGAGAGGCGCTGCTTCGGATGAAAGCAGACTTTTATTGTGAGAACCTAATGGAAGTCAATTCTCTGCTTCAATAATGATGATTAAAAAAATAGAACAAACCATTCGGAAATATTCTCTGCTGAAGACTGGTGAAACCGTTGTTGTTGCCTTATCTGGCGGAGCGGATTCCTGTGCGCTGCTGTTGAGTTTGTTGGATCTTGCGGAGCACTACGGCCTGAAAATTATTGTCGCCCATTTCAATCACGGGCTGCGCGGTGGGGAGTCTGATGGTGATGAGGCCTTTTGCCGCAGCTTGGCGCAACAATTCTGTTTGATTTTTGTAACTGAAAAAATGTGTTATACGTCAATTCCTCAAGGGAAATCTCCGGAAGATTATTTCCGGCAGGAAAGGTACCGGTTTCTGGAACAGGTTGCCGCCCAATACCAAGCGGGCAAGATTGCGCTGGGTCATCACATAAATGATCAGGCGGAGACTGTTTTGATCAACCTTCTGCGGGGCAGCGGTCTTGACGGCCTTAAAGGTTTTTTACCGATACGGGATAACAAGTATATTCGTCCCTTGATGGAAGTGTCGCGAACCGAAATCAATGATTTCCTACATGCGACCGGCGTCCAATGTCGTGAGGACAGTTCCAATAACAACCAAGTTTATTTGCGCAACCGTGTCCGCGGAGAATTGATTCCCTGTCTCAAAGAAAAATATAATCCACGAATTGAAGCAAATCTGGCGCGGATGGCGGAGATTATTCGACACGACGATGAATTTCTCAATGGATGCGTTAATAATATTCTCCAATCGCCTTTCATTCAAAGAAAAATAGGCGAAATCTCATTTTCTGTAAAATACTTTGAGACGCTCCACGCCTCTTTGAGGTATCGTCTGCTCAAGGCGCTTCTGGAGGATATGACGCCGCATGAAAAAGGTTTTTCTTTTTCCCATATCCGGTTGTTTGCCGATTTGGTGATGAAGAGCGCTACGGGAAAGGCAATTTCACTTCCGTATGGACTGCATGCGCGGAAAGATTATAACTGGATTATTGTTGAATTAAAAAATAAAGAAATAACAAATGATTACGAATATCGGATGACGGTTCCCGGAACGGTTGATATAAAGGAAAGAAGTCTAACTTTATCCACGAAAAGAGTTGCCGCGGATGAAATTGATTTTTACCGCATTAATGGAATTTGTCTGGACTGGGACAAAATTAAAGGTGACCTGATTATCCGGAATCGCCGAAACGGAGATTGGTTTGAACCATTGGGAACAAAAGGAACACAAAAGATAAAAAAGTTATTCATTGACCGTAAGATACCAAAACCGGAAAGAAACAGGATTGCGCTGATGGTTGATCAAGAATCCGTAATCTGGATTGAGAACATGCACTTAAGTGAGAGGATTAAAGTTTCGCCTGAAACAAGAAATGTTGTGGTTCTTGGAGTTCGACCTTTGTCATGAGAAAGAAAGTCTGCATAAGAAAATATTTGAGTTAAAATGGATATTATTATAATGGTCAAGAAATACATTTAATTTAAGGAGAAAGATATTGAACCAGTTGCAAAAAAATATCGCGCTTGTCCTGACGGTGCTTTTGGTCTTTTTGCTTGTTTGGCAGTTATTTAATCAGCAGAAACCCAGTACACAGGAAATGAATTATACGGAAATGCTATCCCACTTAAAAAATGGAGAAATTGTGGAAGTCACCATTCAGGGAGAGGCGGTTACCGGAAAACTGGCAAGCGGTAAAATGTTTAAAGTTTTCACTCCTAAGGATGATGGGCTGGTGGCCATGTTCCGTGAAAAAAATGTCAAAATTACCGCCAAGCCTATTGAAGAAAATCCTTGGTATATGATTCTTGTTTCATGGTTTCCTATGCTTTTACTTATTGGCGTGTGGATATTCTTCATGCGTCAGATGCAGGCGGGAGGCGGCAAGGCCATGTCTTTTGGAAAAAGCAGGGCGCGTTTGATAACGGATAAGTCCAATAAAGTGACCTTTGCCGATGTGGCTGGCGTCAATGAAGCAAAGGCTGAACTTGAGGAAGTGATTGACTTTTTAAAGGATCCCAAAAAATATACTAAACTGGGCGGCCGTATTCCCAAGGGACTATTGCTGGTGGGGCCTCCCGGAACGGGTAAAACTCTTTTGGCACGTGCGATTGCCGGTGAAGCCGATGTTCCCTTTTTGAGCATCAGCGGCTCTGATTTTGTAGAAATGTTTGTCGGTGTAGGCGCGTCCCGTGTGCGGGATTTGTTCAGCCAGGCGAAAAAAAATGCGCCCTGCATCATTTTTATTGATGAAATTGACGCTGTGGGCCGCCATCGCGGCGCGGGACTCGGCGGCGGCCATGATGAAAGGGAGCAAACACTTAATCAGCTGCTGGTGGAAATGGATGGTTTTGAGTCGAATGAGGGTGTTATTCTCGTATCGGCGACCAACCGGCCGGATGTTTTGGATCCGGCGCTTTTACGTCCGGGGCGTTTTGATCGGCAAGTGGTTGTTCCGCTTCCAGATGTGAAAGGCCGGGAAAAAATATTTGAAGTCCACGCGCGCAAGACCCCCGTGGCGGATGACGTCGATTACGCTGTCCTGGCAAGGGGGACGCCCGGCGCATCGGGGGCCGACATCGAAAATCTGGTCAATGAAGGCGCTTTGAATGCCGCACGATTGAATAAAGACAAAGTCAATATGTCGGATTTTGAATTTGCCAAGGATAAAATCCTGATGGGTACGGAAAGAAAAAGCATGGTCATCAGTGATGAGGAAAAGAAAAATACGGCCTACCATGAATCGGGACACACGCTAATTGCGCGCCTGATTCCGGGAACGGATCCGATTCATAAGGTAACGATTATTCCGCGTGGCAGGGCGTTGGGTTTGACTCAGCAATTACCGATGGATGAGAAGCACACCTATCCCAGCAAATACCTGGAAGGCAATATTGCTGTCCTCCTGGCCGGGCGGGCGGCGGAAGAGCTGGTGCTGAAGGATTTTACCACCGGTGCCGGCAATGATATTGAAAGGGCTACCAATCTTGCCCGGAAAATGGTGTGTGAGTGGGGCATGAGCGAAAAAATGGGTCCCCTGAGTTACGGCAAAAAGGAGGAGCAAATCTTTTTGGGGCGTGAATTTGCCACGCATAAGGATTACAGTGAGGAAACCGCGCGCAGGATTGATGAAGAAGTAGTTTCCATCGTGAAGCGCAACTACGATAAAGCCAAATCTCTTCTGGAAGAGCATATTGAAATTCTACACAGAATGTCTAAAGAGCTTCTGGAAAAAGAAGTTCTCAACAGTACGGAAATCGATGCAATTATCGGCAGCGCTTTGCCTGCCGAACATGTCGTGCGGCCGTGATAAATGGTGATGGTCTATTTTGAAGATCGTTAAAATTCAGGGGATTGATGAAGCGGTTGCCCTATTCCAGAAAATCGGCGTGGATCCTTACGGGATCCGGGCCATGGCGGAAAAAACTCAGCATGTCAATATTCTTCTGAAGTCACAATCCTGCAGGATCGCCAATATTCTCAAACAGGAGATGCTGTCTCTGGGCGCAGATGCCGCTGTGGCGCGCGGCAGTGTTTCCTGTTCCGTCGCCGCCACGGATATCTTGCTGATGGGAACGTTAAAGCAGATTCGCGCCCTGGCGCAGAAAATTGAAAAACAGCCTTTCGGATTAGCCGGGATGGGGCGCGACATTCTGTCATTGCTCGACAAGGCCGCCCGGAATCGCTATGTCCTGAAAACATCGCGGCGCGAGATGGCCCTGGGCGAAAGAACATTGATTATGGGGATTTTAAACGTCACGCCGGACTCCTTTTCCGACGGCCGTGTGTATTTTGATCGGGAAAAAGCCATTGAACGAGGTTTACAATTGGCGGATGAAGGCGCCGACATGATTGACATCGGCGGAGAATCGACACGGCCGGGATCAAAGCCAGTGCCCGATCGGGAGGAAATAGACCGGGTGGTTCCCGTTATTGAAGGTTTATCCCGAAAAATCACGATCCCGATATCCGTGGATACGAAAAAATCGTTCGTTGCCCGGAAATCGCTGGAGGCTGGAGCAGAAATTGTCAATGATGTCAGCGCTCTTGGCGATGAAAAAATGGCTGATGTTGTTCGGGAAGCTTCTGCAGCGCTCATTCTCATGCACATGCGGGGTACGCCGGAAAACATGCAGTCCGGCAGTCTGGATTATGGCGATTTAATGGGTGAAATTCTGGCTTATTTGCATCTGAGATGCGGCAAGGCCGTTGCCGCAGGAATTGAAAAAGACCATCTGGTTGCGGATCCGGGAATCGGCTTTGGTAAAACGTATGCGGATAATTGCAGAATTATAAGGAAAATCGAAGAGTTAAAAACGCTAGACCTGCCGATCCTGGTCGGCGCGTCACGCAAAGCTTTTATCGGAAATGTGACGGGTGGAAAACCTGCGGAAAGAGTTGAAGGGACGGCGGCCGCGACCGCGGCCGCCATCATGAATGGTTGCCATATCGTCCGGGTTCATGACGTGGCAGTCATGAAAAATGTTGCTGCCATGACGGATGCAATTGTTCATGCCTGAAAGGGAACCTATGATATACGGAATAGGCATCGATCTGGTGGAAAATGACCGTATGGAGAAAATCATTCAGAAATGGGGGGCCAAATTCTTGTCCCGGGTATTTTCCAAGAGAGAAATTGAATACTGCGGCCGCCACGCGCAGGCGTCTATGCATTACGGGGCGAGGTTTGCCGCAAAAGAGTCGTTTCTCAAAGCCATTGGCACCGGTTTAGGCGGAGGCGTGAAGCTGCAGGACATTGAAGTTGTCAACAAAGAGAGCGGCAAGCCGCAGTTATTCCTATCCGGGGGCGCCAGGGGATTTCTGGTAAACGCGGGAATTGAGAAAATTCATCTGAGCATCACGCATACAAGAAATTATGCGTCCGCGATTGTTTTGTTGGAAAAATAGTTTATGAAGGATAATCACGCCGGATTGCGAATGAAAGAGAAAGAAGGTTTTGCTGAAATCATATCCGAGAATGCTGAGCAGACAGCCGCTATCGGCTATGCTATCGGCGAAAAATCCGGGGCAGGTGATGTCTTTGCGTTATCCGGTGAGTTGGGAACGGGCAAAACCTGCTTTACCGGAGGATTGGCGCGCGGTCTCTGTGTCGGCGATCATTATGCGATTACCAGTCCGACTTTCACTTTAATTAATGAATACCCGGGACGGTGCCCACTTTACCATTTTGATGTTTATCGTTTGAACGGAGCAGACGATTTGGACGATCTGGGTTATGAAGAATATCTGTCTGAAAAAGGAGTGATCGTCATTGAATGGGCAGAGAAGATAGCAAAGGCGCTGCCGCCGGATGTTGTGTGGATTTCTTTTAAATATGTTGATGAAACGAAAAGGATGATAATAATAAACGGGCCGCAAAAAAGAATTCGGGACTTAATCAAAGATATTAATAGGGAGGTCTAGTCTATGGGGTTGGTGGTTCAGAAATTTGGCGGAACATCGGTGGCGAATATTGAAAAGATAAAAAATGTGGCGCAAAAGGCAATTCGGGAAAAGCATGCCGGACATGATGTCATTGTCGTGCTTTCCGCGATGGCGGGAGAAACAAACAGACTCATCGAACTGGCGCATAGTGCCGCTGATAACCCTGATGAGCGGGAATACGATTCGCTGATTTCCACGGGCGAACAGGTGACCATTACTCTGTTATCCATCGTCCTGAATGAGATGGGGTATCGTTCCCGCTCCTTTCTCGGATTTCAGGTGAAAATCAAGACGGACAGCGCTTACAAAAAAGCCAGGATAGAACTGATTGACACGGATCTGATCCGGCAGGAGCTGAAAAAAGGCACGATTGTTGTCGTGGCTGGATTTCAGGGCGTTGATGAGGAAAATAATATTACCACATTGGGACGCGGCGGGTCTGACACCAGCGCGGTGGCGCTTGCGGCGGCGCTGAACGCCGAGCGTTGCGATATTTACACGGACGTGGATGGGGTCTATACGACTGATCCCAATATCTGCGCCAAAGCCAGAAGACTGGATAAAATATCCTACGATGAAATGCTGGAGATGGCCATGACGGGTGCAAAAGTTTTGCAGCCCCGTTCAGTGGAAATGGCCAAAAAATATCATGTTCCTGTTTATGTCAAATCAACCTTTTCCGATGAAGGCGGAACACTTGTAACAAAGGAGGATGGAGAGATGGAGAAAGAAGTGCTGTCAGGAGTTACCTATGACCGGGATCAGGCGAAAATAACTGTAGTGCATGTGCCCGACAAGCCGGGTATTGCTGCGTGTTTATTCACACCTTTATCGGAACGCAATATCAGCGTTGATATGATCATTCAAAACGCCAGTTCACAAGGTTTTACGGATCTTACCTTTACGGTGTCAAAAAAAGATATGAAGGATGCGCAGAAAATTATTGAAGCGGCGGCGAAAGATATCGGCGCTCAGAGAGTGGAAGTGGATGATGATGTGGCGAAAGTATCCATCATTGGTGTTGGGATGGTTAGTCATTCCGGTGTTGCGGCGAAGATGTTTAAGACCATGGCTGATGAAGGCATTAATATTTTGATGATCAGCACGTCCGAAATCAAAATATCCTGCGTGATTCAGAGAAAATACACTGAGCTCGCCGTAACGGTGCTTCATGACGCGTTTCATCTGGAAAAGAAAAGTTAATATTCATCTCCTGCCCCTACCTTGATGGGAGGGGCAGGGAAATTTCTCTGTTGTCGAAGGGTTCAATGATGTTTGAACGTCAGATAAAGGGAATAATCTCGGTATCGGTCATTTTAGCGTTTATTCCCTTTATCAGTTTTTTCTATCCATTTCAGACTATAGATTCCAAATGTCCAAGTTTTTCCACTTCCCGTCCAGATTCGATCATTGTTGAGATCGTTGCTGGTCATGACACTTCCGGGATCTATTTTGTTGAACCAGGGACAACGGCGAAACAACTTTTATCCGGGCTCGATTCCGAAAGGATCCGTACTGACGATATTGAACTGCAAAACACTATGAAAATCAGTCTTGTAGCGGAAGGTGACCATCAGCGCATGACTGTGGAAAAGATGACCGCCGTGAAAAGATTGGCTTTAGGCTTGCCTATCGACATCAATCTGGCAAATCGAGATGAACTTATCATGCTTCCCGGTGTGGGAAATAATCTGGCTGAAAGTATCGTGGCGTGGCGTGATAAAATTGGACGGATTGAAAAACTGGAACAGTTAATGGCGGTAAAAGGAATTAAGGAAAAAAAACTATCGAAACTGCGGCAATATCTTTACGTTGAATAAGTTGGCGAAGCAGATTTCATGTTTTGCTGTAAGATTCATATAAGTCCAAAACACGCCGGACGTAGTTTTGTGTTTCACGGTAGGGCGGTATGCTGTAACCGTACTTTGCCACTGCTCCTTCTCCTGCATTGTAAGCGGCGAGCGCAAGTGTCAGATTGCCTCTGTAAAGATTCAGCAGATAACGCAGATAGCGGGCGCCGCCTTCGATATTATCGCCTGGATGGAAAACATCATCCACCTTCAAAGCAGAAGCGGTCTGGGGCATCAGTTGCATAAGCCCTTTCGCGCCAGCGCGAGAAACAGCCTGGTGATTAAAGTTGGATTCCGCTTTAATGACGGCTTTAATCAGTGCGACATCAAGATTAAATTTGCTGGCGGCGTTACTGATAATTTTATCATATTGTGTTATATTTATTTTTTTTGAAAAAATCACTCTTTTTTCCCTCAGGACCATTATGTACTTGGCTCTGGGATTGGAAGGCACATTGGTGAGATGGATGACGCCGTCCTCATCCACATATTTGTATATGTCGGCATGGGCGGGAACGGCATTCAACAGCAAAACAAGCAACGCAAAGAAAAAAATTTGGAGCGTTCCAATGAATGCTGGGATTTTTATATTTATCTTCGAAATCATGTTATTATCCTACTTGAAGATGTTTTTTTATTCAAGAAAAAAATACCGCGTAAGATGGCCTGATTATTCATGCAATTCGTTCTCAAGATCAAGGCGAAAATCATTTGTGACTGGTCTGTGTGATTTTTGTTTGTTCTTGACATGGTTCCTCGATGGTGGTAATGACCTCACCACTTTAGAGTAACACAAGTCGGGGCGTGGCGCAGTCTGGTAGCGTATCTGAATGGGGTTCAGAGGGCCGGTGGTTCAAATCCACTCGCCCCGACCAATTACCTATTGATTTAATTAGAGTTTTTCTTCTGATTTGCAGTCCCGAAAAGTCCCGAACGGAATTCAAGAACATTGGTCATGGTTTGCTTTGATCTTTGCGCGTAACGGCGAGTCATTGTCGTTGTCGTGTGGCCCAAAATATCCCTGACCAATTCCATATGAATACATTTTTATTGACTCTGTTGGCTAAAATTTAAAAGTGAACTCTTTAAAGATTAAAAGTGAACCGTTCCGA
>CAZBGE010000040.1:13754-24360 GCA_964491435.1 uncultured Smithella sp. | reverse complement strand
TGAATAAACGATGAAGACCATCGAAGCAAGTCGCCTTTATTTTGATACAGGATGAGAATCCCGGCCCTTCTTCCATCTGTCTCGGATAATGTTGTCATACACAGCTACGGTCTGCGTTGCGGTTTTTTTCCAGGAAAAACGTTCAAGATTTTTAAAGCCTTTTTCCCTGAGATTATTTCTCAGTTTTGGATCGGTGGCGACCATTGCTATCCTTGCGGCCATGTCTTTAACCGAAAAAGGATCGAAGAATATGCCCGCATCGCCGACGACTTCAGGCAAGGACGCTTTGTTGGAACAGACGACGGGGATTCCGGCCGCCATGGCTTCGAGAGCTGGTAATCCAAAGCCCTCGTAAAATGAAGGAAAGACTAGAAAATCCGATTGCTTAAGAACGTCAAAGACTTTTTGCCGGGGAAGAAAGCCGGTCCAGATGATGTTCGGATTTTTTCCTATATCCGGCATTCCTTCATCAATGGGATACCGGTGGCCGATGATGACTAATTTATGCTTCAGCTGATGAGTTTTCCTTGTATGCAGAAAAGCCTCGATCAAACGGGGTATGTTCTTGTTGGTTGTTACACTGCTAAAGGTTGTAAGATAGGGTTTGGGCAGATCGGAAAGTTTATCAGAGGTGGCGGCTTCCTTATGAATATTTGCCTGCCGGACCTGGTTGTCCGCGGCAAGATGCGTTACGATAATTTTTTCTGGAGACACATTGTATTCTTTGAGGATTTCCTGGCGGGAAAATTCTGAAATGGTAATGATTTTACGTGAATGAAGCACGGTTTGCCGGACAATAAAGCCGAGCGTCAAGCGGCGTTGCAACGGCATTGATTGGCCAAAAGCCTTGAAGTTCAGATCCGGAATGCTGACAACTGCCGGGCAGGGAGTAACAATGGGTGACGTATAAGCAAGCGAATGAAGCAAGTCTATCTTGTATTGTTCAAGATATTGCTTGAGTTTGAACTGCTCGAAGAAATAACGGTTTTTTCTGTTTTCCGCAAAAACCGGACAGACGACGGATTGGAAATGTGGATCGTTGTCTGGAATCAAACCAGCTGATTCTTTGTTCAAAAACAGGACGAAGTCGCAGTGCGATTTCATTTGTTTTAAACCGGCGAGCAATCCTAGCGCATAAGTTTCCGTACCTCCGACAACCCCTGGAATCAAATAGAGCAGGTTTAATCCGATTCTCATGAAATATCCCGCCTTAGGGAGTTATGAGGCATGGTCAGGCTGTCAACCAAGTCTTCATGTTTTTTCATGATAATCGGGCGGGCATATTTTTCAATGGCCGCAAGACGCGCCCTGACAGCCATTTGATTCAACGATTCGCGGTTGGCCTTGGCTTCCATAATTGTTGAGGCGATTAAAACAGGCGAATCGGGTTTTACAACCCATCCGATGTTTTCTTCCATTATCGTCCGCGCCAGTTCAGATTCTTTGTCGGCGACCGCAAGAATCGGTTTCCCTGCCGACATGATATTGTACATTCTGCTGGGGACAGAAACCCCCGCCATCCCCTTGACGAAAGAAATAACCGCCAGATCGCAGGCATTCAGCGAAACCGCCAGATCTTCACGCGGCTGTGGAGGAAGAATTGTCACATTCTTGGGCATGAGTTCATTAACGATTTTCCTCAGGGCCGGTTCTTTCGCTCCCGAGCCGATAAACAGAAAATGAATGTCTTTTTGCTTTTCAAGGATGTCGGCGCATCTGATCAGGCTTTCCAGATCGTGCGTTCTGCCCATGTTCCCTGAATACTGAATGACAAACTTATCCGCTAATGCCAGCCTGTGCAGCAGGGCATTGTTTTCTCTAGGCAGGGGAACGATCTGTTCACTGTCCGCCCAATGCGGAATCAGAGCAGCGTGCGCCGCTTCATCTCCCATTTTTTTCTTCACCAGAGCCAGCATTTCCCTTCCCAGAACAATGATGCGATCCGCCCGTTTATAAAGCCTGCGATGGAGCGAATTCAGCACCTTCACCAGCAGGGATTTTTCTTTCGCCAATCCTGCCGCCACAAGAACTTCCGGATATAAATCTTCAACGCGCAATATCAGTTTCGCTCCTTTCAGTCTGCTTGCTAAACTGGCAATGAAAGGCAGTGACGGCGGATTGGTGATCACCAGAACGATATCGTCTTTATGAATTCTGTAGAGGGCATTGAAAAAAATGGATACACTAATCGTGAACAGATTCACCAGTCGAAAAAACAGGATGTCCTTATTAAGAGTTGTTGAGCGGCATCTATGGATGCGGACTTTATGTATGGTTTCGTCCGTCGGCGCTTTTGTCCCGCGAGCATCGTAGGTAGGCTGAACGCTCAAAACATGAACACAGTGCCTGACGGCAAGCGCCTCTGCGATTTTTGTTATATAATAACCGGAACCTTCAACTTCGGGATAGTAAAGCTCGGAAAGGACCCAGATTGTTTGGCGCGATTTTTCCGTCACGATGATCCTTTACAAATCCTTAATCCAGTACCAGAGGCGGCCGAGGTGCTCTCGGAAAATGAAGGTGTTGTTAAGCAGCCAATGCGACTGTGGAATATACCTGACTGCGGGACTTTTCGGTGTGGCGTAAAGATAGCCTGCTGGCAGCGGTTGCACATTTTTTATAAACTTTCGGAATTGCGCTTCACTGCGTTTCATGTGGTAGGCCGATGTCACCAAACCGACCTTGATGTCTTTATCAATAAACATTTTGTTGAATTCTACCGCATGTTGGTAAGTGTTCTCTGATTTGGATTCGATCCGGATTCTCGTCTTGGGGATGCCGAAATCATCGGCCATTTGCGCCATTAACTCCGCCTCGGATATTTTTGAGTTGCCTTTTCCCGAACAAACAAGGTAATTGGCGTGGTAATGTTGGTACATTTTGACGGCATGAACCAGTCTGGCGATGGTGGTCTCATGCGGAAAAGTTTTATTGATTCCCCTGATGTCGTAAAGTCCGCCGCCCAATACGACGATGACATCCAATGTCTGATCTTCAACCGGCTGGCTGCCGATGTAGTTCTTTTCCAGTTGGTAGCTCAGATAGTTGGATACCGGCTGGATGCTGAATCCATAGAGTAACACAAGGGCGAATAATAACAACAATGCGCCATTTTTTTTCTTGCCGGATCTCAGGCAGATGATAAAAGAGGCAAAAAGAAGAATAAAAATAATGAAAATGGGATCAACAAATGATTTAAATACATCGTAAATTTGATTCATGACCTATCGGCGTCCTGTTTTTTTGTCTGCATCCGTATTTTTTACCTGTTTTTCTGGTCAGATGACCTAGATACAGCTCCGCTTGCTCAATTACATTGCTCATATATAATTGACTGGAGAGATCTCAGGTCAGTACTAAATATTCCCTGTGTTGTCAATGAATTACTCATTTAATAATGCTCAGCTATTCATTGGAAGATAGTGGAAAACAATACTCTGGCAAGTAAAGAATCTCCGCCTCTAATAATGGCGCTCGCGACATATATCTCCTTGAAAAAATATAGATTCTTTGTTAAGTGAGCAACAAAAATTGTGGGGGAATATGAAAGCTGTTAATCTGGCCTTGCTGCTTGCGGAATCCGTTCAAAGGCATGCCGACCGGTCCGCCTTTATCGCTGGAGATGAGCGTGTTACATACAGGCGGCTACAGTCGGCTGTACATGTTGTCGCGCAATCTTTAAGTAATTTGGGAATGGCCAAGGGCGATAAGGTTGCCCTGATGCTTCCGAATATTCCGGAGTTTGTTTATTGTTATTTTGCCGTCGTTCAATCCGGCGCCGTCGCTGTTTTACTCAATACATCCTCCACCCCCTTTGAATTGCGTCATCTTCTGAACAATAGTGACGCCAAAATTCTTATTACCCAGGCGTCCTGCGAAAAAAAATATCGTGAGATCCAGGATCAGCTTTCAACCTGTCGTTCCATCTACATTGTTGATTCCGGAGAAATTCGCGACAGGATGGAACGGGAAAGCAGCATTGAACCCAAAGATCTTGTTGTTATTAATCCCGATGACCCTGCCGAGATGATTTATACGGCGGGACTGACCGGCAGACCGCTGGGGGCGGTGCTTACCCATCGCAATCTTTGCGCGCAGCTCAATATGATCCAACCCATTTTTCGCAGAGGACCAGAAGATGTCGGCCTGTGTCTGATTCCACTTTTTCATTCCTTCGGGTGTACGGTGAACATGTTGAACGTCATTCAGGCGGGCTGTTCCACCGTCATGATGGACCGGTTCACCATGGACGGCCTTTTATCCGCCATTGAAAAGGAAAAAGTAACCTATATCTGTGCTGTTCCCCGTCTCTATATCGGAATGGTTCTTTACGAAAAAGCAGCCAAATATGATCTGGGATCCCTGAAGCTTTGCGTTACCGGCGGTTCCGCCATGCCTCCCGATTTCATCCCGCTTTTTGAGCAGAAATTCGGCGCGCGCATTCTGGAAGGCTACGGTTTGACGGAAGCCTCACCTGCCTGTTCTTTCAACCGGATCGAACGCGTTGCTAAACCAGGGTCCATCGGCACGGCCCTGAACGGCATTGATATCAGAATCGTTGATGAAGCAGGGCGGGAACTGCCGCGTCATACTATCGGCGAACTTGTTGTTCGGGGCGAAAATGTCATGAAGGAGTATTTTAAGGATAATGAGGCTACCGCCTCCGTGATCAAAGACGGCTGGCTCCATACCGGAGATCTCGGCAGAATGGACGAAGAAGATTATATTTTTCTCACGGGCCTGAAAAAAAGAATGATCATCACCAGTGGTTTTAATGTTTATCCGCGTGAAGTGGAAACGGTATTGAATCTGCATCCGGCTGTGCGGGAATCCCTGGTGACGGGGAAAGAAGATTTAATGCGCGGCGAACTGGTCACAGCGCATATTGTCCTGCGCGATGGATATCATCTTGATGACAAAGAAATCATACGCCATTGTAAAGCGTATCTTTCCACATACAAAGTTCCCCGTGAAGTGGAATTTGTGTCGTCCATAAAGGATGTTCGTATTCAATAACCGATCTGATGAAAATTATCTGCAAAAAGAATATCAGTAGGTCTCCATGAATGAATTGAAGAATCCGGCAAGATCGGCGAAAAAAGCCGGTGAACGTTTAATGAAAAGCTTTCCGGGCAGAGCGTTTGGCCCGGAATAGCAAAGTGCTGATGGATGGAATATTGAAAGGAAAAAATATATGATTCTTATTGAAAAAATTACGGCCCGGGAAGCCCGGGTGGGCGTCATCGGACTTGGCTATGTCGGCCTTCCCCTGGTGATTGAATTTTGTAAGGCAGGTTTTCCCGTTACCGGGTTTGATGTTGATCCGGAAAAAGTGGAAATGCTTCGGCAGGGACGGAGCTACATCAAACACATTGATCCATCGTTGTTTGCGCCTTTTATGCATTCAAAATTAAAAGGTGAAAATTTACATTCATTAACGGTCACCACCGATTTTGCAGGGCTGGCGGAAATGGACTGTATCATCATCTGCGTACCGACGCCGCTTAACAAAAACCGAGAACCGGACATGAAATACGTCTTCAATTCGACGCGCAGCATTGCGAAGACTCTGCGTCCGGGGCAGCTGATCGTTCTCGAGTCAACCACCTATCCGGGCACAACCGACGGCGATATGCGCGAAATACTGGAAGCAACTGGTTTGAAAGCGGGCGGCGATTTCCATCTGGCGTTTTCTCCCGAGCGGGAAGACCCGAATAATCGTGATTTCAGTGTCCGGACCATTCCCAAGGTGGTGGGCGGCTATACCGAAGCCTGCCTCCAGGCGGCTAAAATGCTTTATGACCAGATTGTTGACAGGACCGTTCCGGTATCTTCAACCCGTGTCGCCGAATCGGCGAAGCTTCTGGAAAATATCTACCGGTCAGTGAACATTGCCTTGGTCAACGAACTTAAAATGCTTTTCGACCGGATGGATATTAACGTCTGGGAAGTTATCGAAGCGGCCAAAACAAAACCCTTCGGCTTCCAAGCCTTCTATCCCGGACCGGGTTTGGGCGGCCATTGCATCCCGATTGATCCTTTCTATCTGACCTGGAAAGCCAGGGAATATGAATTCCGGACCAGGTTTATTGAGCTGGCCGGGGAAATCAATACATCGATGCCCGACTATGTGGTTTATAAGGTTATGAAAGTTTTAAACATCCGGGGAAAATCATTGAAGGGGGCAAGGATTCTTGTTTTGGGGTTGGCCTACAAGGCGAATGTCGATGATGACCGGGAATCTCCCAGTTTTCGCCTGATTGAAAAACTGGAACATATGGGGGCGGAAGTTTCTTACAATGATCCTTATATTCCGGAAATCGCCAAAACCCGTGAATATGCTAAATATGCCGGCCGGAAATCAACGGCGATCAGCAAAGATTTTGATCTCATCCTTATCGCGACAGCCCATGATGAATATGGAAAGATCGATTTTAAATCATTGGGGGTTCCCGTTGTCGATACGCGCAATATCATTGCAGACAAGGATGATGCAATGTTTTTCGCTGCGTAAAAAAGTGGGTGGTAGGCGATGGGTCATAGGCGATGGGCGACAGGAAAAAACCTGGATGATTTCCCCTTTATCATTACCTATAGCCCATAGCCCATAACCTATTTTCAAAGGAGTTTTTATGGATTTCATCGATCTAAAAACACAACAAAAGCGAATCAAAGAACAATTGGACGCCAATATTCAGCGGGTCATGACGCACGGCAGCTATATCATGGGGCCGGAAATCAGGCAGTTGGAGGACAAACTTGCGGCCTATACCGGTGCAAGGCACGCCATCAGCTGCTCTTCTGGAACAGACGCCCTGCTCATGGCGCTGATGACCTTTGGCGTCAAACCCGGTGATGCCATCTTCACAACCCCTTTTACGTTTATTGCCACGGCGGAAGTCATCAGTCTTCTCGGCGCCATTCCGGTTTTTGTCGATATTGATCCGCAAACCTTCAACATTGATCCTTCCCAGCTTGCTTTAGCCGTTGAAGCTGTAAAGGCGAATGATTCTTCCATTTACCCATTGCCTGTCACCGGTAGCCCATTGCCTTTAATTCCCCGCGGCATTATTCCCGTGGATTTATTCGGTTTGCCCGCCGACTATGACGCTATCGCCGCTATTGCCGAAGAGCATGGATTATTTGTTATTGAAGATGCCGCGCAATCATTCGGTGCGGAATATAAGGGTAAAATGTCCTGTTCGTTTGGCGATATTGCCTGTACGTCCTTTTTTCCGGCCAAACCTTTGGGCTGTTATGGCGACGGAGGCATGTGCTTTACCCATGACGATCACCTGGCCTCCCTTATGGAATCCATCCGCATCCATGGGAAAGGCGATCATCAATACGACAATATCCGCATTGGCATCAATGGCCGCTTCGATACCATTCAGGCCGCTATCCTCCTGGCCAAGTTCGCTATCTTTCCGGAAGAGGTTGAACTTCGCCAGACCGTGGCCCGACGCTACACGGGTTTACTATCCGCCATGCGCCATCCGCAAGCCGCAGGCTCTTCCTTGATAACACCTTATATTCCAAGTGGATATGTCAGTGTCTGGGCGCAATATTCCCTTCTGGCGGAAAATGAAGATCATCGTATCTCTCTGCTGAAAAAACTTCAGGATAATAAAATTCCTGCGGCCATTTATTATCCTACGCCTTTGCACATGCAGACCGCTTTTGCGTTTTTAGGCTACCCGGCGGGGTCCTTTACCGTCAGTGAAGACAGAGCAAAGAGGATTTTCAGCCTGCCGATGCACCCCTATCTTACGGAAGATGAGCAGAAAAAAATTGTGACGATAATAAGCAAGGAATAGATATACAGATGACTTGTGATCATGCGTGGTGGATGGGGGACTGATATGGAAGATGTCGTTTTTATCGGTTGTGCGCGAACGCCGATCGGCGCTTACGGAGGAGCGCTCAGAGAGATTCCGGCATACCGTCTGGCCAGCCTTGTTTTACGGGAAGCTGCAAAGAAAGCTAAAATTGAACCGGAAATGGTTGACGATGTCATCATGGGATCGGCTTATCAGAACGGCGAGTGCGCCAACGGCGCGCGGATGGCCGTGCTGGATGCCGGATGGCCGGATACAGTCTGCGGTATCACGCTTGACCGGCGCTGCTGTTCCGGGCTCGACGCCATCTTTTACGGCGTCATGAAAATCCAGACCGGCAATGCTGATCTGGTTATTGCGGGCGGCATGGAATCCATGAGCCAGGTTGAACTCTATATCCCCGGTGACATCAAGTGGGGGCTGGGCGGCAAGATCCATGAAAGGTATGGATTTATGCCGCGCGGTCACGGCGCGCTGGATATGTGGGGGATCCCCTTTTATGATCGCATTCAGAGGGCGCGCGTTATGTCGCAGCCCGTTGCCCGGTATGGAGAACTAAGCTCCATGATGACTTGGGCGGAAACAGCCGCCAAAAGAGAAAAGATTACCCGTGAAGAAGCCGACCGGTGGGCGATGCGTTCTCATCAACGGGCTGTTGCGGCGCAGGACGCCGGCAGATTTGCGGATGAAATCGTTTTGGCGCCTGTCGGAAAGGATAAAAACGGCGAAACCGTATATTGGGGAACCGATGAAGGCCCGCGCCGCGATACCACGCTGGAGAGCTTGTCGAAGCTTAAGGCCGTCTATAAAGAAGGAGTTTGTACAGCGGGAAATTCTTCGTCGGAAAATGACGGAGCGGCCGCGGTTGTTCTGGCTTCCGGGAGAAAGGCAAAAACGCTGGGCGTAAAGCCGCTGTCCTATTTTTGCGCCTGTGCGACGGCGGCCACGGATCCCACCCTTACCTATCCTGCAGTTCCGGCGGCAGTGGAAAAAGCATTGAAAAAAATAAACGCAACGATAGCTCAAATGGATTTGATTGAAGTGCAGGAAGCTTTTGCCGTTCAGTGCATTGCCGACGCGCGTCTTGCAGGTCTTTCCGATGAGCAGATGGAAGCGAAAGTCAATGTGAACGGATCGGGTATCTCTCTGGGACACCCCATTGGCGCGACGGGAACCATGCGTCTGGTCACGCTCATGAATGAAATGGCGCGCAGTGACAAACGTTTCGGTTTGGAGACGATCTGCGGCGGCGGCGGCCAGGGGATTTGCATGATTATTGAGAGGAAATAACTGCCGGAAGGATCATCAGATGGATTTTGCATTCACGGAAGAACAAAAAATGATTCAGAATACGGCAAGAAGTTTTGCCGAAAAAGAAATTGCGCCACATGTTGAAGAAGACGAAAGGAATCATTTCTGGCGCAAGGAAATTTTTCTGAAAATGGCCGAGCTGGGTTTTTTTGGATTTTCCCTTGATGAGCGGTATGGCGGCAACGGCATGGGCTTTATGGAAGGCGCACTGGTGGTTGAGCAAGTTGCCCGTGTGCATACCTCTTGGCGGATGGCTTTCAATATGCAGTGCTGGGGACCTGCGTTGACGATTCAAAAATTCGGCACGGAAGAACAAAAACGGCGCTATATTCCCAAATTTGTCAGTGGCGAATATATCGGAAGTTTTGCGATGACGGAACCGGATACCGGATCTGATGTCGCTTCGATGAAATGCCGCGCCGATGATCAAGGAGACTGCTATCTGCTCAACGGCGGCAAGATGTGGATTACCAACGGCACGGTTTCCAACCACGGTTTGCTGTATGTCAAAACGGATAAGGACGCGGGAGCCAACGGCGTCAGTTGTTTTATTATGGATTATTCTCTTCCCGGCATTACCCGTAAAAAAATCAACGGGAAAGTCGGTCTTTGGGCATCCGATACAGCGGAGTTGACGTTTGAAGATGTCCAAGTTCCCAAAAATCTTTTACTTGGAAAACTCAATCGCGGCTTCCAGATTTGCATGACACAGCTCAATTCCACTCGTTTAGGCTGTTCCGCGGGCGCCCTGGGACTTTCCGGCGCCATTCTTGACGCTTCGGTAAAATATGCGACGGAGCGCTGCCAGTTTGGCCGGCAGATCGGAAAATATCAATTGATTCAGAATCAGGTTGCGGACATGAAAATCGGGCATGAGACACTTGCCGCATTGGTTTATAAGGCGGCGTGGCTCAAAGATAAAGGACTGCCCAATGTTATGGAAACGTCCATGTCCAAACTCTACGGCGCTAAAGTTGTTGTCCATGAAGCCAATGAATGCATGAAGATACATGGTTCTTTCGGCTACTCCGATGAATATCCCTGCGGCCGCTTTCTGCGTGACGCCAAGCAGTTTGAGACGCTGGAAGGAACATCGAACATGCATACGATGATTGTCGCCAATACGGCGCTGGGTTTTTCCCCGAACCGGTTTTAGACAGCCGAATGGCGATACGCCCCAATTTCAGGTAGATTAGACTAATTTAAAATATCAGAAGTTTACGCGCGCCAAAACTCTCTTCCAAGCCAACTTTCCACTCATTATTTTCTTTGAACATTTTGAGGATCGCCGGTTTTTCCGATGTTTTGTTCTGTAAAAAAATTTCCGCTTCGTTTTTTTCTATTTTCCCCATATTCCATGTGCATCGCTGCAAAACAATGTCGGGATTAAAAACAGTAAGAAAGCCATGCCAATAGGCTTTTGCATTTTCACCGCCGGTTGAAAAATCCTTAAACAA
>CAZBGE010000040.1:0-13654 GCA_964491435.1 uncultured Smithella sp. | reverse complement strand
CTGGAGGTGCGGGAGCGCAAAAGGCGGCCGTGGGAACAAACGCGGCCAAACAAGCTAAAATAGCAAGTACACTAATAATTTTACTAACTTTTTTCATTTTATTCCCCTCCCATGTTTTCAGTTATTTCTTTAATATAGAACGCAATTTATCCCATTGTCGATAATTTCGTACTTTTCTACATGAATTGAACATCGTTTGTCAAGTAAAATTACATACGGCTCGCAGTGCTTGTTCCGTCAGCCTTCAATCGATCAGCTTTCATTTTTTTAATTTTTTCAAGAAATTGCAGAAAAAACACAATCATTACCCCAAGGACCAAAGAAACAAGAAAGCTGGAGATCACCATCATTGCCCTTTTCGGCTTAATTTTTTTATCCGGCGCTTTTGGCGGATCAATGACCTTGAAGGTAAAATTTTCTTTCACTTCCGCCATCATCGATGTTTCCACCTGCTGGGCGATCATGTTGTAAATCTTTTGTTTTGTAAGCGGATCAGCCGTTTTCAGCAACTGATCCTCCAAATATTTCTTATTGATGGCTGCGACCCTTTTGGCTTCATTGCTCATGTGATTATTAAGGCCGGTAAGAAAATAATTGACAAGATTAGCGGCAAAAACTGGATCATCGGATTCCGCCGAGATTGTTATCGAATTGTCCTTGATATTATGGTCAATTTTCACAACTCCGTCGAGCAAACGCAAACCTTCCCAGATGTCAGGAACCGCTGAATCTTTTTTAAAGATATTTTTATCATCAGGCATCATTGGTTCTATCAGCATGAAAAATAGCGAATGAGCGTTAAGCGTGAATTCTTCTTTTTGCTTTTTCTTCACGTTGTTCTTTTCCTTGCCTTCCTTTGTTTCTTTCTCCCATTCTCCTTTGAATAAAACAGGCAATAAATTATAATCATTGATGATTTTTTCCCGGAGGATATTTGACTGCAAAATGAGGACCATTTCCGTTGAAGATGACGAACCGGAAAGCCCCATCAGGCCGGATAAACCGCCCATCTGCTGCATCAGAGCGGAAGCCATGCCGCCATCTCTTTCAATGGGCATAATGATGGCTCTTGCCGCATAAATATTAGGCATAAACAGCGAACTCAGGGCGGTCATCACGACCATCACGCCGACAATATACCCAACGAGCTTGCGCCGCATCCAGAGCAGATTCCAAAGTTCAAACAGGTCAATTTCATCTTCATGATCTCCAGGAAAGGCGCCGTCCCGGCAAGATTTAACGTCTTCCTCAGAAGTTTCTTTTTCCGGGACAACGGGCTGTTCCTTTTTTTGCGCCTCGGGCGGCGCAGGTTCAACAAAGAAGGTGGAACGCCGCATCGCAAAAAAGGCAAGAATGATGGCGACTGTTGTCGGGTTGGTAATAAATCCTCCCGCCAGCCGATCCATGATAATGCCCAAGGGAATGATTTGCATAAAGCCGTGCGCCAGCCACAAGCCGATGATCCATAATACCCGCTTCCAAACCGGCCATTCCCGATCGGAAAAGGCCGTCCAGATGACAAACAGCATCAGCACAATGATGTTGAAATTATATAATAAGAGATAATCCGGCGGTTCTCCTCCCGGGGTCGTAGGATCCCCGGTTGAAAAAAGGATGACGGCGCTCACAACCGAAAGAACGATGCCCATGATCATCAGGGCGACCTTCCATCGCATTGGCCGCCACTGCCATCTTATTTTGGAAGATGGCTCTGACGAGACTTTTTCAAAATTGCCTAATTCTTGATTCATGACTCACTATTCCCCTATGGATATATCTGTTGTCCTGCATGTTCAGCCTGGTTTAAGAAGCGGTGATTACTTCCTGTTTGCCGTCCGGTACGCCTGTACGAATCTCTCGATCATGACGCCTGCGTCCTGACGGATGACATGTAGAGTTCCAATATTGGCCTGCCCCGTGATATTCAGCGACCACGTTGTTACAGCCGTCTTCATCTGTGGATTTGCATCCAGCGTGGCAATCTGCCGCAACGCTACTTTGATATCATAGGCATACCAGTATTTATCCGTTTCATGCGTATTGATATTTACGTAGAGCACCGGCTGTCCGGGAGTTTTCAACCATTCATTTCCGGAAACCATCCGGATGCCGCCGGCGTTCAGACGTTGTGACACATCCTTCAAGATCTGATCCTTGGTGAGCCCGGACTTTGCCGCATATTTCTGCATATTGGGCTGCAAGTCCTCGATCATCACTGCCACTCCCTGCAAGCCCGCCAGTGTCGCCCGGCTGCTGTCCGAGTCTTCCGCCCCGCCCGGCGCGGCCCAAAAGGTTATCAATAAGAACAATGCCGCTACAATGTTCAATAATACTTTCCGTCTCATGCTTCCCCTCCTTACAGCATCCTGGTAGTTATGGTTTGCGTTCTTTTCTTCCGGTCTGACATTATTTAATCGTAAAGCTATTCTGTTCCCTTGGCCTTGAGTTGCCTGTTTTTTTCTCGATATTATGGGCGGCGAAACGCCTTTTACGGGTTGACGTAGTGCTTTACGTATTTTCTAAGAAGCTGCTTCATGTTTTCGTCGCTTCCGGCGGACGAGTCGCGGACGGCGCTGGAGAATTCCGCCAGAATTGTCTCCAGTTCGTCCGTCGTGTATTTTCCACTGTTCCGGGCGACAAAAATTTTCTCGTGACAGCTGGCATCCGTGCCTTCTTCGGCCGTCAGGATTTCTTCGAAAAGTTTCTCACCGGGGCGCAATCCCGTAAACTTGATGTCAATATCCTGGTAAGGTTCCAGGCCATGAAGGCGGATCAACTCTTCGGCGACGTGCGTGATCATAACCGGTTCGCCCATGTCCAGCACGAATACTTCTCCGCCCTTCCCAAGGGTGGACGCCTGTAAAACCAGCGACACAGCTTCCGGAATGGTCATGAAGTAACGCTTCATTTCCTTATCCGTCACAGTAAGCGGCCCGCCGTGTTTCAACTGCTCCAGAAAAAGAGGGAGAACACTTCCCCGGCTGCCCAGGACATTTCCAAACCGCACGGACATGAACCGTGTCGCGCGCGCTTTTACATTTCCACGTTCCTTGCCGGCAGGGGTGGCGCAAAGCGCCGGAAGAGATTGGCTGGCAGGCTCTGCGTTAAACGTCCGGCAGATATATTCCGCCATTCTTTTTGTCGCCCCCATAACGCTTGTCGGCCGCACGGCTTTATCTGTCGAGATCATGACAAACGTTTCCGTGCCGCAGGTCACGGCGGAGCGGGCGATATTGAACGTACCGAAAATATTTACCTTTGCTGCCTCCCGCGGATTATATTCCATCATCGGCACATGCTTGTATGCGGCGGCGTGAAAAATGATCTCCGGCTTGTATTTCATGAAAACCTCGCGCACGCGTCCTTCGTCGCGTACATCGCCGGTGACATACACGATTTCCCCCGAAAGGAGCGGAAACATGCGTGTTAAGCGCAGAGACAAGTTGTGCAGCTCAGTTTCGTCGATTTCGAAAAGAATAACACGTTGCGGTCCGAATGCACACACCTGTATCACAATTTCCATCCCGATGGATCCTCCGGCGCCTGTGATGAGCACTGTTTTGTTTTCAATGAAATTCCGGATGCCCCGGTAATCGACTTCGATGACCTGTCTTCCGATCAGGTCTTCGATGCTGATGTCCTCCAATCCCTTCAAGTTGATGTCCGGTTTATCAAAATCGTAAATCCTTGGAACCACTTTGATTGTGCCGACCTTGCATTTTTTTGCCGTGTCGTATAGTCCGTGCATGGTTTTGTGGTCCAATGACGGGATGGCGATGAGCACGGCCTCCACATGATACCTTCCGATGAGCGTATTCAGTTTTGCCAATCCGCCCAGAACTTTTACACCGTGAACATATGTTCCGATCTTCATCCGGTCGTCATCCAGAAGCCCGATGGGATGAAAAACATCAAAACTGTTGCGCGCCATATCTCGCAGCAGCATATCTCCCGTATTGCCCGCGCCGATAATCAGCGTTCGCTTTCCCTTCCGTCCCGTTCTTTTTTCCCGGATGACCTCCATGTAGAGTTTTTTGGAAATTCGGAGGGTGGAGATCAACGCGAGGGTGAAGAGTCCATCCACGAGGAAAATCCGTTTTGCAAGACCCGTGACCGGCAGATGATAAAAATTATTGGGCAGGCTCAGGATGAGCAGGGTTATTTCAGCGACGACAACAGCCAGCACGATATTCAGCAGATCAGCGACGCCCACATACCGCCAGGTGATTTTATAAACACGGAAAAACGCAAGGAAACCAATTTTCAATGTCAAAAAGAAAAGCAGGGCGTCCTGAAGAGGCTCTGTGTAGGACATCTGAAAATTAAATTCAAAATGGACGAGGAAAGAAAGGTAAAGCGACAGGGTGATGATAAAAACGTCGGCCAGGAAGAAGAAAAGAAAACGGCTGAGCGACGATGTGTGAGTTAGATCGTGAAATAATTGATTTTTCATTAATTTGTTTTTCATGCAGCCTTAAAGAAAGATGGTTGACAGAGAGCAGTTCATGGCGGACGGTTGACGATGATCGGGAAGCATTCACCATTCACAGTATGCCGAAAATATCAAATACCTCTATCATGGGGAGCTTTTCTAGCACACTGTGGAAGAAAAATCAATTACCGCACGCTTCATGTTTTTTCCTTCTTTTCCGTTGACAGGGGTGAAACATTCTCCTATAACCTGCACGCGAAATACTGCTCCGGACAAGGGGACATGCTATGAAAAAATCAACTGTTTTAATTGCTCTTTTGGTGATTCTCTCTCTGGGAATGGGCGGTTGCGGCCAGGAAGATCCTTCCCGGATTAAAGTCGGCGTTATCGCTGAATTGACCGGTGATATTCCGGCCGTGGGCGCCTCATGCAAAAACGCGGCGGAAATGGCCGTCGCCGAAGTCAATGATGCGGGCGGTATTCAAGTGAACGGCAAGAAATACAAAATCAAATTAATTATCGAGGATAACGCCGGAAAAGCCGAACAATCTGTGTCCGCCGCTCAGAAACTGATCACGCAAAATAAGGTAACCGCCATCGTCGGTCCCAACGCCAGCCGTTACGCATTGCCGGCTGCGGAAATCGCCGAATCGGGGAAGGTGGCGCTGATCACGCCCTGGTCCACCGCGCCCAAAACAACACTGGATTCCAAAACGGGTGTTTCCAAAAAGTATGTTTTCCGCTCCTGCTTTATTGATCCGTTCCAGGGAGGCGTGCTGGCAAAATTTACGCTGGACAATTTAAAGCTGACGAAAGCGGCGGTTTTGTATGACGTGGCTTCCGAGTATAATAAGGGCATCGCTGAAATTTTCAAGGATGTCTATGAGAAAAACGGCGGCAGGGTGGTTGCCTTTGAAACCTATACCACCAATGACAAGGATTTTTCGTCGCAGCTCACGAAAATTAAAAAGGCCGGACCGGACATTATCTTTTTGCCCAACTATTACAGTGAAGTGCCTCTGCAAATCCAGCAAGCCAAGCGGCTGGGAATTACCGCGCCGTTCATTGGCGCCGATGCTTGGGGAAGCGCCGAGTTGATCAAGCTCTGCGGGGCGGACTGCAATAATTACTATTTCAGCACCCATTACGCCGCTGACGCCGCTACGGATATCACGAAAAAATTCATCGCCGGCTACAAAGCTAAATATGGCGCCACACCGGACGACGTGGCCGCGCTGACCTACGACTCTTTCGGCCTTTTGTGGGAGGCGTTTAAGTCAGCCGGCAAGAACGACCGCCAGGCGGTCCGCAACGCGCTGGCGCAAATCCCGCGTTATGAAGGCGTAACGGGAAATATGCAATTCCGGGAAGGATCCGGCGACCCGGTGAAAAGCGCCGTCATTTTAAAAATAAAGGATGGGAAGTTTACCTGGTTTGCCAACGCCAAACCCTGAGCATTTATGGCCTATATTTTCCAACAAGCGCTCAATGCCCTGCAGCTGGGCAGCATTTACGCCCTGATCGCGCTGGGCTATACGATGGTTTACGGCATTTTGACGATGATCAATTTCGCCCACGGTGATTTGTTTATGGTTGGCGCTTTTTTCTGCTTTCTTCTGGCCGTCTATTTCAAACTTTCGTTTGTGCCAACGCTGCTTTTATCCATGCTGGGCGTAGCCTGTCTGGGGGTGATCATTGAGCGTCTTGCCTACAAACCGCTTCGGACCGCTCCGCGGGTTTCCGCCATCATTACCGCCCTGGGAGTCGGCCTCTTTCTGGAAAATTTCACCCTGGCGCTTTCTCCCTATCCCAAACACATTCCTCCGCTTCTGGAAAATATTACTTGGATGGCGGGCTCGCTTTCCATTTCTTCTCTGCAGGTCATCATTATCGTCCTTTCGATGGTTTTGATGCTGATTCTGGATTTTATTGTGCAACACACCAGAGCGGGCATCGCCATGCGCGCCATTTCGTGGGACAAGAACATTGTCCCCCTCATGGGGGTGCCGGTCAATAAAATTATTTCTCTGACCTTCGCCATCGGCGCCGGCCTCGGGGGCGCAGCCGGGGTTATGTACGGCCTGGCTTATCCGGTGATCGATCCCTACATGGGGATCATGGTCGGCTGGAAAGCCTTTATTTGCGCCGTCGTCGGCGGCATCGGCAATATCCGCGGCGCCATGATCGGCGGTTTTATCCTGGGCGGGGTGGAAATTATGGTCGCTGCTTTTTTCCCTTCCACCTACCGTGACTTCGTGGCCTTCACGCTGCTGCTCACTTTGTTGATTGTCAGGCCCTATGGCATGCTGGGCAGGCCCCATCCGCAAAAGGTGTAATCATGTTGTTCATCAAAACAGCGTATCATGCGCTTCTTGAACACTGGCGAACGCTTACCGGCGGCAGGATTTTCTGGCCGGTGTTCATGGCCGCGGGCCTTGCCTTTTGTCTCGCCGTGGACGCCTTTGATTTTGTCGATTTATATTTACAATTGATTTTGATTTACGTGGGCATCAACATCATTCTTACGGTCAGTTTGAATCTGATCAACGGCTATATGGGAGAATTTTCCGTGGGGCACGCCGGTTTCATGGCGGTGGGCGCCTACACCGCTTCGCTGCTGACCGTGCGGGTTTTCCCGCCGGCAGCGGGCGGTTTTCTTTTTCCTTTGGCGGTTCTGGCGGGTGGCATCGCAGCGGCGCTGATTGGATTTCTGGTGGCCATTCCTTCTTTTAAAACACGCGGCGATTACCTGGCGATTGTGACGCTGGCTTTCTGCATGATTGTCAAGTCCGTTCTGGAAAATATCGACGCCGTCGGCGGGCCGCGCGGTTTTTTGGGCATGGAAAAGCTTGCCACGCTGCCCTGGGTTTTTTTCTGGGCGGCGCTCAGCGTTTGGGTGATCCGCAATCTGGTTTACTCCAGTTTCGGGCGAGGTGTTTTATCCATCCGGGAAGATGAAACCGCCAGCGACCTGATGAGCGTCAATACGCGCCAGGTGAAAATCATTGCCTTTGTCGTTTCTTCTTTTTTCGCGGGCGTTGCCGGAGGCCTGTTCGCCCACGCGCTGCAATTCATTAACCCGCGCATGTTTGACATTCTCAAATCCACCGATGTTCTGATCATGGTTTATCTGGGCGGCATCGCGTCCATTTCCGGATCAATTATCGGCGCGGCCGTTTATACGGTCCTGCTGGAAATTCTTCGTCCCTTGGGGGTCTGGAGGATGGTGCTCATGCCGTTGATGCTGGTGCTGCTGATGATCTACCGTCCGCGCGGCATCATGGGCATGAAAGAGGCGCGCCTGTTTACGCCGCTTCGCGATCTGGCGACGGAAAAACTCTGGCGGCAAAAGAAAAAGGGGGGGGCGAATGCCGCTTCTTGAAATAACCGGGCTGACCCATCGCTTTGAGGGACTGTGCGCGGTATCCGATTTTAACCTGGCGGTCGATCCGGATGAAATCATCGGCGTCATTGGTCCCAACGGCGCGGGGAAAACCACTGTTTTCAACCTGATTACCGGTGTTTACCGGGCCGGCGCAGGCGGCATCAAACTTCAGGGACGCGAACTGGTGGGGCTTACCCCGCATCAGATCACCCGTCTGGGCGTCGCCCGCACCTTTCAGAATATCCGGCTTTTCAAGGAACTTTCCGTGCTGGACAATGTCCGGATCGCGCACTATGGCCAAATTTCCTATACACCCGTGGAGGCGCTTCTGCACATGGGCCGTTTCCGCGCCGAAGAAAGGCGCATTACCAGCCGGGCGCTGGACTTGCTGGCCGTTTTTATGCTTGACGAACTGGCGAATGAAAAAGCCAAAAACCTGCCTTACGGGCTGCAGCGCCGTTTGGAGATCGCCAGGGCTTTGGCCACCGGCCCCAAACTTTTACTGCTCGATGAACCGGCCGCCGGCATGAACCCCAGCGAAATTATCCAACTGATTGGATTTATTGACTGGATTCGCCGGACGTTTTCCGTCGCGATCATTTTAATTGAGCACCAGATGCGTCTGGTCATGAACATTTGTGAACGTCTGGCCGTTCTCGATTTCGGCGCGACGATTGCGGCGGGCCCGCCTTCTGAGATTCAGGCAAATCCCAAAGTGCTGGAAGCCTATCTTGGCGAGGAGGTTGTTTGATGAGCGGCGCCGGACATCTGCTGTCCATTTCCGGTTTGAGCGTCTTCTATGACAGTCTCAGAGCGGTAGATGACATTTCCTTTGACGTTGCGCGCGGAGAAATCGTCACCCTGATCGGAGCCAACGGCGCGGGGAAATCATCCATTCTGCGCGCCATCTCCGGTCTCATTCCCTACAGCGGCGTCATTACTTATGCGGGAAAAGATTTGCGCGGCGTCGCCGCTGACCGGATTGTCGCCGCCGGCATCGCCCATGTGCCGGAAGGCCGGGGAATCTTCGGCAATCTCACCGTGCGGGAAAATCTTATGCTGGCCACCTGGCAGCGCAAAGATCAAGGCAAAATCGCCGCCGATTTAGCCCGTGTCTTTGAATTATTTCCCCGCCTGCGCGAGCGGAAAAAGCAACAAGGCGGCATGCTTTCCGGCGGCGAACAGCAGATGCTGGCCGTGGGCCGCGCGCTGATGACGGACGCGCAAATGCTGCTCCTGGATGAACCATCCATGGGGCTTGCCCCGGTTTTTGTGCGCGAAATTTTCAAGATCATTCGTGAAATTAACCAGGCGGGAAAGACCATTCTCCTGGTTGAGCAAAACGCCCATATGTCCCTGCATATTTCACGGCGCGGCTATGTTCTGGAAACCGGCCGCATCGTGCTTTCCGGCGCCGGCGGCGAGCTTACGGGCAATCCGCGCGTCAAGGAAGCCTATCTCGGCGGGTAAATTTTAAAAGCCCGCCCTAAAATAATTTAATCACCACGCCCGCCGCGACCGCCGTATTCATCAAGATCTGAGTGATGTCTTTTATTTCTCTCAGCCAGGCGATACGCGCATAGCTTTCCGGCACGGCGATGACATCGCCCGGTTCAACGTCGGCAATGGCGGCGTCGGAAAATGCCTCCATTTCCAGACGGTCTTTCTTTGTATTCCAGTTGATGAATCCGCGAGCGGCTCTGTGGGCCGTGCCGTCAACTTTCATAATAAAGATATTGCCCTTGTCCGCATATTCGGAGTAGCCGCCGCTCTTCTCTATGTAATCTTCATAATCCAAAGAGTCCGAATATACGTAGGCTCCCTGACTCATCACCGCTCCAACCACGCCCACGACGCTGCTTTTCTCCGGAATGAACAATGTGTCCCCGTTTTCCAGCTCAATGTCGTATTCACTGCCTCTCAGCAGACGCAAATGGGCCAGTTTGATGGTCATTCTGCCCAGGGCCCTGACCTTCTTGACTTTCTCAATCAGCATTTTCTGCTGTTCAAATTCAATCTTTTTCGACGCTATTTCCTCGGAGGAAACGGCCGTGCCGGCTGAAGCGGCGGCTGAAGCGAACAGCGCCTTTTCAATGCGTTCGGACATTTCGGCAATGCTTTTCTGCTGCATTTCCTTCACTGTGCTGCGCGTAAAGATCGCTCCGCGCAGGTACGCCTCATCCGTGTAACCGCCGGCTCGTTCGATTAAAGAAGATAACTTTTCGCCTTTGGTAATCATGTAACGTCCCGGAAAGCGCAGCTCCCCGCTGACCGTCACGAACTGCTCGCGGCGCCAGTCCAGCATCCGCCTGACAAAGACACGGTCATAGGGCTTTAAATTGATATTATTTTTTTCGTCACCCGCCAGGGCCTTTCGCAAATTAATTGTTTTCTGAACGTATTTGACGGTATTGCCCTGGTTGATTTCCATGGACGTGACTTCCGCGTCGTCCAGGTAAGAGGATTCCAGAATATTGCCGGCGGCAAACACCAAATCCTTGACCTTCATATTGTCGAAAAACTGAAAGTTACCCGGCCTCAAGACGTCGCCTTCGATGGACACGGTTTGCTGGTAAGCATATTCATTGACGGAATGGATGGTAATTTTGTCATCTTCCTGCACGGGAAGGTTGTCTTTTTCGTTTCCGGCGATGGCGTTGGCCACGTTAAAATAAATTTTCTGATAGTTTTCTCTGTCCTTTCCGCGGCGCAGGATTTCCGCTTTTTTCAGGTCGGCATTTTTGGTCAGACCGCCGGCTTTCAAAATGGCGTCTTTGATTCTCAAATTTTTTATCAAATCATATTTATGGGGATTGCGGATTTCACCGGCAATCGAAAAAGAAGGCTTGTCCTTGAACATCCAGGCGCTGAAAATGTGAACCTGATCCTTCGGCATCAAGGTTAAATTAGCGGAGGGTTCGTTGCTCAAAACCAATTTTCCCAGATGAAAGGGAATTAACGTTGTCTGGCCGGTCACCGCTTCGGTCCTGTTGATCACGGCATATTCATAATATGGTTCAGAGAGCAGATCTTCCGGGCTTTTGATAATGTCCTTTAATTTCATTTCCGGTTTTATTGCATATTTGCCGGGCTTTTTGACATGGCCGTTTAAATGGACGACATTTGTGTCCGCGTCAACAATGGAAAAGACTTTCACTAAATCGGAGTCCTGCAATTTATGCAATTTGGATTTATCCAGGTGCTTGTCATCGATATCGACAATGATCTGCTTTTCGTTTTTGATAATACGTTCAATCTGGATTTGCTGGGTGTAGGCGGTGGGGATAATTCCGCCGGACAGATCAAACAAGCTCTGAAGATCAAATTTATCCTTCAGCTCATAGATGGCCGGCCTTTTCACATTGCCGGCAACACCGACCAGCGGTCCGGATACGGGAACAAAAACAACATCGCCCGCCTGCAAAACAAGATCCGCTGATTTATCCCCTTTCAAAAGCAGTTTATAAAGATCAAAAATGGCGGCAATCCCGTCTTTTCTTTTCAATTGAATGTTGCGCATGGAGCCGATTTCCGAGGGGCCCCCCGCCAGCAGAAGCGCGTCGGTAATCGTGCCGAACGAACCGATGGTGTAAGCGCCTGGTCTTTTTACATCGCCCAGAACAAAAACAGGAATGGTTTTGAGCGCCCCCATCGAAACATCAATATTCGCGCCGACAATCGCCGACGCCTGCTGAATCAGATGCGTGGCCATTTTTTCAAAAGTCATGCCGGCGACATAAACCGGTCCCACATTGGGAATATTAATGCTGCCCTTGCGATCAACGACGAGGTTGTGCTGCGCATTCACGCGCCCCCAGAACAATATTCTGACTTCATCCCCGGGGCCGACAATGTACTTCGAAGGCACCGGCACATCGTTGCGGGATGTTGTCTGTGCGGCGGTTGTCGGGTTGAAGAAATCATAACCGAACGGCATTAATTTCAAATCAATCGCCTGATATTTGCCAATCTGGCGGGACCTTTCAAAAAAAGAATGTTTCTTTTCGTCGATATAACTTTTTTCGATCAGTTCCTTCGCATTGGCAATGCTTTCCGGCGAGAAGTATTCAAACTCCGGCGATTGTTTCAATGCTTCAATGGCCTGCGGCGTCAAAATGCCGCCCGTTTTGCCGAGCACGGATTGAACCGCTTTAAGCTGCGCGGATGTCAAATTGCTGATGACCGCCTGAGCCATCATCTGTTGCTCCGCCGGGGTGGCTTTCGCCTGAGTTGCCGGCTGCTGAGATGGAGACATCTGCCGTTTGATGATCTCCTGTTGAATGATCTGCTGTTGATCCGGGGACAGGGAATTATAGACGTTGCGGATCTTTTCTTCATCCAGAACCTGGGCGTAAGCCAGGTTGATTGCAAAAAGCACGATGAGCGCCAATACAGCCGTTATTTTTTTATACAATGTCGTCCTCCGGATTTTTTTGTGACCATAATTCGTCTGTTTTGTTTTCATAAATGCAAATCCGGCGCAGGCCGGACAGGCGCTAGAATAACTTAATCACCACACCCGCCGCGACGGCCGTATTCATTAATATTTGTGTGATATCACGGATTTCTCTCATCCAGGCGATGCGTTCAAAGTTTTCCGGCACGGCAATCATATCGCCCGGTTCCACGTAGTTGGTTGCTTCCTCTGAAAATGCCGCCATTTCCAGCCGATCTTTTTGCGAATTCCAGTTAATGATTCCCCGCGATGGCTTGCGGGCGCTGCCGTCAACTTTCAAGATGAAAACATTTCCCTGATCCGCGTATCTGCCGTAGCCGCCGCTCATGTTGATATAATCCTGATAATCCGCCTTTTCCGAAAAAACATAGGCGCCCTGGCTCATGACGGCGCCCACCACGCCCACCACACTGCTTTTTTCCGGAATAAACAAGGAATCCCCGTCTTCCAGTTCTATGTCATACCCGCTTTTTTTCAGCAGGCGCAAGTGGCCAAGTTTAATGGTCATTCTTCCCAAGGCCCTGACTTTCTTCAAATTATCAATGAGCTGCTTTTTCTGCGCGTCTTCCACTTTTTTGCTGGCCAGTTCTTCCGCGGACAAGACGGTCGACGCCTGTATGGCGCTGGAAGCGAGCAGCTCCCTTTCCAGGCGGTCCGCCATTTCCATAATGGTTTTCTGCTGCATTTCCTTCACTTTTTCACGCGTAAACACGGCCCCGCGCAAGTAAGCCTGATTTGTGTAACCGCCGGCCCGTTCAATTAATGAAGAAAGCTTTTCTCCCTTGACCAGCATATATTTGCCGGGAAATTTAATTTCTCCGGAAATACTGGCATACGTTTCACGCCGCCAGTCAATGATTTTTCTGACAAATATCCTGTCATAAGGCTTCAATTGAACATTATGCTCCTCATCGCCGGACAAAGCCTTGCCCAGATTGAAGGTTTTTACGCTAATCCTGGCGGTTTCGCCTTCGTCCACATGCATGGAGGTAATTTCCGCCTGATCGAGATAAACCGATTCCCGCGTATTTCCGGCGGCGAAAACCAGATTTTTCACGGTCATGCCTTCCATAAAGGGATAGGTTCCGGGCCGGTTGACCTCTCCCGCAATACTGACCGTTTTAGGGGTTTTCTCTTCCAGAATGGAATGGATCACAATCCGGTCTTCATCCTGGAGCAGGATGTTTTCCCGGGCGTCGCCCGCCATGGCCCCTCCGACATTAAAATAAATCGTTTTGTATTCCCTGGCCTTATCGACCCGAATGAGTTCCCCCTTTTCCAGATAGGCTTCCTTGGTGAGATCGCCTGCCGCCAGAATGGCGTCCCTGATGGAAAAGTTTTCGATCAGCTCAAATCGTCCGCCCTTGCGAACCTCTCCTGC
>CAZBGE010000039.1:0-24717 GCA_964491435.1 uncultured Smithella sp. | reverse complement strand
CGATCCGGCCGTTATCCAGCGTTGCCAGCCCGATCTTCATGCCGTCGCCGAGTTTTCCCAGAAGGTTTCCCTCCGGTACGGGACAGTCTTCAAAAAACAGCGATGAGACGGGATTGGCGCGCATGCCACAGAGATCTTCCAACTCTCCGCGCAGAAATCCCGGATATTTACTTTCAATAATGAAAACGCTGCTTTGTAGTTTTTTATCGGGCGATGAGGTGAGCGCGAAAATCAGGGCGACGTTGCAGATACCGCCGTTGGTGACAAATATTTTTGTTCCGTTCAAAATGTAATTCGCTCCGTTTTTGACGGCGGTGGTTTCCACGCCGCTTGCGTCGGAGCCGGCATTGGCTTCCGTCAGGCTGAAGGCGCCGATCATGTTGCCAGCAGCCAATTGCGGCAGATAGGTTTCCTTCTGCCGTTTGTCGGCAAACTGCAGGAAAGGATAAACGGCGACTCCGTTATGGACGGTTACGCACAGCCCCACCGCCGCGCACACGCGGGAGATTTCCTCTACGACGATGGCGGCGCTGATGGAATCCAGCTGTGCGCCGCCATACTCTTTGGGAATTTGCAGGCCGAAATAATTGAGTTCCCTCATTTTGGCAATGACTTCGCGGGGGAAGACCCTGCGCTGGTCGATTTCTGCGGCAATGGGCGCCAGTTCCTTTTCAGCGAAGTGCCGAGTGGAATTGCGGATCAGTTTATGTTTCATGCACGGGTTAAATTGCACTGTTTTTCTCACGTGTTGCCGGAGGATGATGTTAATAATTGATAACGAGGTTTTATTGGCCCCGATGTCTTTTCCAGACAACAATTTGTCTGGCATATAGAGAAAAGAAGCGGTAAAGTCAATCATATTATAAGGGGCGAACGTGTCGTGTCCCCGGAGGAAAAAAAGAAAAGGAGGTCCATATGAAAAAGAATCACATGATTTTGATGATGACGGTTGTATTGTTTTCCTTCCATCCATTGGCTCAGGCGCAGGAATACGGCAAAATTCGTGCGCTTCAGGAGAGGGCGGTTCATGTGACCAAACAAAAAAATGATTTTATCGTCCGGGTTTTGCGATCTTACAAGATCCCTCATGAAGTGAATGAACAGGGCGTTGTGGTCCGCATATACACAGATAGCAAATGGATGGACATCAAAGCGATCGAAATCATTCCCGTGCTGAAGGAATCCATGGATCACAGCCGGCGGGTTGCCGCGCATGAATTATACTTCTTTACCGCTGACGGGATATTGAATGTCATGTCGGCGTTAACGATAAAATAATATTAGCGCCCCAGTGAGTTTTTTCTTTATCTGGACAACATTTGAGGTTGCCGGTTTTGATGATCGGCCATTCTGAGGAACAGGACATGAAAGGCGTTGGGTTGACTTTCCGTCCGGAAAAACAATTTTGTCTGTCCTGATGTTGAAAGGTGTTTTATTGAAATTGGTTTATGATATAAGTACGGATTTTGTTGCTTTTCTTACGACAAAGCATCGTTCGTTATTGGATGTGGAATCGGCGGGAACCATAAAAAAACCAGGACGATTGACATTGTAACTGGTTGTTTTGCCCGTGAGGACCTCGCCATCTTTAAAAGTAACTTTGACTTCCCGCCCGATGATGTTTTTATCCATTGCAGGATCTTTGTTCTCGCGAGATTTTGGCTTGCTGTCAAATTCCTTTACAAAAAAAACGGCTTTCAGATCGGTGACGTGAATTTCAAGAGGCATGGTTTCCAGTGATGCTCCCAATGGAATTAAATGAAATATTTCCCTGTCGGCGGAAAAGTTATTTGTTACTCCTTTTCTTGTGCGTCCATCCGCATAGCGGATGACAATTTTGTTTTGACTCACGTTTACCCTCCTCAAATCCCGGCATGTGCAGGGGAAAAGAATCAGTTCCGAAGAACTCTTGGCATGTTTCAGGAAGTTGTGATAAAAAAGCACAACTGGCTGTTTCAAAAAGCCGGCAACTTCTCTTCTAATATCCTAATATTGGAGAAAAGTCGATAACTTTAATCATGCGGACATGAGAGAAAAAGCCATGAACATCAACACAAATCGATCGATAGGCGTTTTTGATTCCGGCATTGGCGGACTCACAGTTGTACGTGCTCTGATGGAACGTCTGCCTTTTGAAAATATTGTATATTTCGGCGACACCGCGCGTGTGCCTTACGGTGTTAAATCCGTAGAAACGATCAACCGTTACGCATTACAGATTACGGAATTTTTACTCAAGAAGGATGTCAAGCTGCTGATTGTCGCCTGCAATACGATGGCGGCTGTGGCCTATCAGGCCATTCGGGACCTCTCGCCCGTGCCGGTGCTGGAGGTCATTGAAGCCAGCGCAAAAATGGCTGTGACGGAAACGCGCAGTAAATCTATTGGTGTAATTGGCACACCCGCTACGGTCAACAGCAACGCATACGCCCGCGCCATTCATTTGCTGGATCGTGACGCAAAGGTGTTTTCTCAGGCCTGCCCCTTGTTTGTTCCGCTGGTGGAAGAAGGCTGGTTTGATCATGCGGCCACAAGGCTGGTCGCAGAGGAATACTTAAAACCGGTCATGGCCGAACACATTGACACGCTGGTTCTGGGGTGTACGCATTATCCGCTGCTCAAACCGCTGTTTCAGGGTATTTGCGGTCCCCAGGTTCGACTGATCGATTCGGCGGAAGCCATGGCGGAAATCGCTGCTGACCTGATGAAAAGGGAAAATCTTGGCAATGAAAACCATCAGGTGCAGGAGTACCTTTTTTGTGTGAGCGACGTGCCGTATCGCTTTCAGACCATCGGTGAACGCTTTCTGGGGCGGACGCTGTCAAATGTCGAAATGGTGAGGCTCTAATTTATGAAAATTTTTCTTGCCGGGTACAATGTTGATTACAACCTGCTTTGTGAACTTAAAGAAAAAAGCGCTTTTCAACAGGATCTTACGCCGGAAACGATTTCTGCGGCTTATGCACGCATCAGCCGCAGCCCAAAGCAGGTCGGTGAACTCCGGCGGGAAGCCCGTGCCGAAGTCGAAAAAGCGCGCCGGTCCAACCGCAACATTGTTTTTGAAATGGGGCACAGTTCGGTGGCCGAACACGCTGTTTTTAATATTGATGTTATCGGTGTTTCCCGCCTGCTTGTGGAGGAAATTGAAAAGTTCCGTCTGTGTTCCTATACCGAGAAATCGCAACGTTATGTTCTGTTTAATAAAGACTTTATCGTGCCCGAAGAAATTATCGAAGCGGGTTTGGAAGATGTATTTGTTGAAACGGTTCAGATGCAGAACGATTTTTACCACCGTCTCTATGAGCAGCTTCGTCCCTATGTTTTTGACCGGAACAAGGCGCTGGCCGAAAATCCCGCCAACAAGGCCCTGCTGGAAGGATGGGCCAAAGAAGATGCCCGTTATGCCATCGCGCTGGCCACGGAAACCCAGCTGGGCATGACTGTCAACGCGCGCAATTTGGAGCTGATGCTGCGGCGGCTGGCGGCGCTGCCGCTGGCCGAGGCGCGTCTTTACAATGAGAAGCTTTATGGGATAACCCGGGACATCGCGCCGTCGCTGATCCGCTACACCGAAGCAACGGACTTCGACCGGCGCACCAGGCAGAACCTGCAGGTTCTGGCCATGAACCATTCATGGCCAATGGCCAAAAAAGCACAGGACGTTCAGCTGATTTCCGCGACGCGGGATGCTGATACGGAGGCTGCCGCCGCTCTGCTTTTTGCCTCATCCGGCTTGAGTTATGAGCATTGCCTGAAAGAGGCCGGACAAATGAGTCCGCGTGCGGCGAGAGTTCTGTTCAAAACCGTTTTTGAAAATATGCAGCCGTATGACGCCGTGTTGCGGGAATTAGAAAATGTTGACATGCTTTTTGAACTGGTGATGAGCGCCAGCTGTTTTGCACAGCTCAAGCGTCACCGCATGGCCACCATTGTCAGCCAGGACTACGATCCGGCTCTGGGCGTTACCGTGCCGAAATCTGTGCGCGCCGTTGGCTGGCAAAAAGATTTTATGGCCTTGATGAAAAAAACCGGCAGTGTCTATGAACTTATCCGGCGGAAGAATCCCGATGCCGCTGCCTATGTTCTGACCAACGCCCATCGTAAACGTGTGCTGATGAAACTCAATGCCCGGGAGTTTTATCATTTGGCCCGCCTGCGGGCAGACCGGCATGCGCAGTGGGACATCCGCGAACTTTCCGAAAAGATGCTGAAGCAAGCGCGCGCCGTCATGCCGCTGACGCTGATGATGGCCTGCGGCAAGGATGGTTTTGCCGCTCTGCGGGAAAAGCATTTCTCCCCGAAGTAAATTCTTTTTCGTTGAACGTGATGGCATGACCCATAAAATAAAATTTCCCATCGTCCTTCTGGCCACGACGATCAGCTCCTTTACCACGCCCTTCATGGGGTCATCGGTCAATGTTGCTTTGCCGGCGATCGCCCGCGATTTTTCCATGAATGCTCTGTCGCTGAGTTGGGTAGCCTCCGCATTTCTCCTGTCCGCATCAATCACCCTGGCGCCTATGGGACGTCTGGCCGACATTTATGGCCGTAAAATACTTTTTCTTTCCGGATCGCTGATCTTTGCCCTGTCCTCGCTTTTGTGCTCCCTGTCGATAACGGAGGGTATCTTTATCGCCCTGCGGGTTGTTCAAGGCATTGGCGGTGCGATGATCTTCAGCACAGGAACGGCGATGCTTGTTTCCGCCTATCCTCGGGGTGAACGAGGCAGGATTCTGGGTGTTAATATCGCCGCGGTTTATATCGGTTTAACCTGCGGACCGTTTATCGGCGGCTTGCTGACCCAGCATATGGGCTGGAAAACCATTTTTATTTTCAACGCCGCATTGGGGGGGGCGGTTTCCCTGTTGACCGTTTTTATGGTCAGAGAGGATCGTTCCGCCGCCAGGGCGGAAGGATTTGACCTTTCCGGATCGCTTCTTTACGCGATTGCTCTGTTTGCCTTGATGTACGGGTTTTCGCAATTAACTTCTCCGAACGGAGGAGCGTTGATCGCTATCGGTGTTCTCAGTTTCATCTTTTTTATCCGCCAACAAATGAAAAAGCCTTTTCCGCTTCTCAATATTCGTTTGTTCCTGGACAATCGTGTTTTTGCTTTTTCCAACCTGGCCGCGCTGATTCACTATTGCGCCACCTTTGCGGTTACTTTTTTAATGAGCCTTTATTTACAGCATGTGAAACTGCTGACGCCTTTACAAACAGGCATTGTTCTGGTTGCCGAACCGCTCTTGCAGGCGCTTTTATCACCCGTCGCCGGAAGACTGTCCGACCGTTATGAACCGCGGATCATTTCCTCCGTAGGCATGTTGTTGACGGTTGTCGGCCTTGTGGGATTGAGTTTCATCACGTCGAATACGACACTCTATTATATCTTGTTCTGTTTGGTTTTACTGGGAATCGGGTTTGCGCTTTTTTCCTCTCCCAATGTCAATGCCATCATGAGTTCGGTGGAGCATAAATTCTATGGCATCGCTTCGGCCATGCAAGCCACTATGAGGCTGGCCGGGCAGATGCTGAGCATGGGTTTCGCCATGCTGGTTTTTGCCTGGATGATTGGGGACCAAAGCATTGTTTACGAAAACAGCGCGCTTTTCATGGTGAGTGCTAAACTCATTTTTGGAATTCTGGCCGTGACCTGTATGTTTGGCGTGGTTGCCTCACTGAACAGAGGGCGCGTACATCAGACCTGACGGGGGTGCCCCGACTATCCAGGCGCGAGAGCGGGCGGGAAAAAACAGCCAACTGAGATCAATATCTTGCGGCATGATGATCAGGGTCATGATAATCAATGAACATTGTGTAAGTTAAGACAAACGGTTGCGGTAATCTGTGTAACCGAATTGACGCACAATACGAATCTTGCCGTGCATGTCTCGAACCGCGATTGCCGGGAGATTTATTCCGTTGAAGGTGTTGTTTTTGACCATTGTGTAATGAGCCATATCTGTAAAAATTAGCCTTGAACCGATTTGCAAAGGCTGCGGAAAAGAATAATCTCCGAAAATGTCGCCGGCCAGGCAGGTGAGGCCGCCCAGCCGATAGTTATGCGCATATTCGCCGGGCTGGCCGGCGCCTTTGATGGAAGGATGATAAGGCATTTCAAGTACATCCGGTGTGTGAGCCGCTGCGGAGGCGTCCAGAATGGCGATATCCATTCCATTGTTTGTCAAATCCAGAACAGAAGCTAATAGAATCCCGGCGTTGAGTGCTATGGCTTCTCCAGGTTCAAGATAGACTTCCAAACCGAAGCGTTTTCTAAAACTCCGGATGATTTCACACAGAAGGTTGATATCATAATCGGGGCGGGTAATATGGTGTCCGCCGCCGAAGTTGACCCATTTCAGGCGAGGAACAAATTCTCCAAATTTATCCTCAAAAACATCCATGGTTCGCGCCAGAGCATCCGCATTGAGTTCACAAAGAGTGTGAAAATGCAGCCCCGATATGCCTTGGAGATTTGCGCCGTGAAATTTTTCCCTTGTGACACCCAAACGGGAGTGAGGCGCGCAGGGATCATAAAGCGCGGTTTGGACCTCTGAATGTTCGGGATTGATACGAATCCCGCAGGAAATCTCCTTTTTTGCGGACAGCAGGCGAGGTTTAAAGCGTTGCCATTGGGAAAACGAATTAAAAATCAGGTGATCACTGTAACGGACTATTTCATCGAATTCATTGTCCTTGTAAGCCGGGGCATAAACATGCACCTTCTTGCCGAATTCCTCATAACCAAGGCGCGCTTCATGAAGAGAGCTTGCCGTTACGCCGGAAAGATATTTTCGGATGAGGGGGAAGACGCTGAACATGGCGAATCCCTTTAACGCCATCAGAATCCGGCACCCGGTTTGCTTCTGAACCGTGCTTAAAATGTCAAGATTTCTTTGCAGGCAAGACTCATCTATGACATAGCAAGGCGTGGGAATACCGGTCACATCAAACATGCGCGATCCTTATAAAGCCTGAGGCGGGCTTATATTTTGGCCTGCGTCTAAAAACGATTCACGCCAGGGCAAACCGTAGTTTCCGATCTGACGCATAAACGGATCAGGATCAAGTTGTTCCGTATTAAATACACCGGCTCCTGACCAGATGCCTTGAAGCATCAATGCAGCGCCGAGCACTGGAGGAACGCCTGCGGTATAGGCGATCGCGTTGGATTTTACTTCCCGGTAACAAGCTTCGTGGTCACAAACGTTGTAAATGAAATACCTGCGCGCCCGGCCGGATTTCGATCCCTCAATCAGACAGCCGATACATGTTTTTCCTACATAGGATTTGCCCAGCGACGAAGGCTCCGGAAGAAGCGTCTTTAAAAACTGGAGTGGAACAATCTGTATGCCTTGATAATCCACCGCATCAATGCGCGTTATGCCGACATTTTCCAGAACGCGCAAATGCGTCAGGTATTCCTGGGAAAACGTCATCCAAAAACGGATACGTTGAATACCTGGAAGGTGCTTCACCAGAGACTCCAGTTCTTCGTGATACATTAAATACACATCTCGGATTCCGATTTCAGGAAAATCGAAGGAACTGCGAACGGAAAGAGGAGCCGTTTCGATCCAGGTTCCGTTTTCATAATACCGGCCGGGCGCCGTCACTTCCCGGATGTTAATTTCAGAATTAAAGTTGGTGGCGAAGGCCAAACCATGTTTACCGGCATTGCAGTCGAAAATATCAACGAAGGATATCTCGTCAAAATGATGTTTCAGCGCATGGGCGATATAGAGGTTTGTCGTACCAGGGTCAAATCCGCAGCCGAGCAGCGCCATCAATCCCCGCTTGCGGAAAGCTTCGTGATATTCCCACTGACGAACATGTGAGTAATGGGCTTCCTGAGGCGGTTCATAACAGGCGGTGTCCAAATAAGGAACATTCGTCGTCAGGCACGCCTCCATGATTGCTAGGTTTTGATAGGGCAGTGCGACGTGGATGACCAAATCGGGCGCTTGTTTTCTGAGCAGGTTGATCATTTGCCGGGTGTCGCCGGCATCGATTTCGGCTGTCTTGATAGGACGGGAAAGCTCGCCGGCAATCCTGCTGCATTTATCAAGTGTCCGGCTGGCCAGAACAATATCAGAAAATATTTCCGGTTTCTGCGCACATTTATGCGTGACGACTCTTCCTACGCTGCCCGCGCCAACAATCAGTATTTTGCTCATTTGTTTTCCCTGTCTTTTTTTTGTACAGTGCAATTTTTATATATAATTATGGATAATCTTGTCAATCATTTCACAAATAATTCTTTTGACAATCCTATCTGCGCTGGCTTATCAATGAATCGTCAACTACATTTGTCATCTGTGTAATGCCAACAGCAGCTTGACGTGGATTATGGAAAAGCCGGAGACAAGATTGAAGCATGCATCGAAAAAAACTCCTGCAAGGAAATGCCTTGATCGGGATGTATGTGGAAAACAATAATGTTTCTGATCTCTCGCTATGAGTGTCATAAGGCGCTGGACAAGCGCTTTATCGTGTTTGGCGATTCTTTTTGGGTGAGCCAGCGGTTTGATAAAAATACGCAGACGGCGAATTGTACGGCATCGTTACCAGTTGTGTTTTCAGCCCGGATGATGATCGTTATATCGGCCTTTGTCACATCAAAAAAGAGCTTCAGTATGACAGCATGACTCTGTAACGCAAAGGCTTTGAAATCCATATGTTAAAACTGCTCAAGGCTGGAAATACTGTGACTGCCCTGCAAGAATCATAAAAGTTATGAATATTTCAGGACTTCTATGTGTGTGGCATCACAAGAATACCGGACTGCCGCGACAACCAATGCCCGAGCAAGTTTATTTTTTCTTCGGTGGTATCCTGACGATTCTTTCTGCGCACTCAAGCATGGAGATCGCATTTTGCGGGCAGAAATGCGCGCAGACTCCGCATCCGATGCAGTATTCTTCCTTTCGGCGGGCTTTATCATCATCGTTCAGGTAGGCCGCGTAGGTGTGGCATTCCTCGACGCATGTGCCGCAGCCGATGCAGAGGTCGTCATCCACCCGGGACAGAAAATTGGTCACGTTGGCGATGGGGGCGATCATGTGATCGACGCCGTTGGCGCAGCAGCACCGGCAGCAGTTGCAGATGCTGGTTTCATCCTTGCTGGTGTCGAAGTTGGGATGGTAGGCCTTGTGCACCAATCCGGCTTCCTCCGCCTTCTTTAAAACCTTCAGGGCTTCCTCTTTGGTGATCATTCTGGAAAAGCCCTGTTCGGAGGTAAACCGCGCCGATTTACCGAACGTAAAGCAGGTTTCCCGTTCGTTCGTCTGCTTGCAGGGCGAACCTGACATATCCTGATAATGGCGGCAGAAACAGTGTCCCAGCGCGATCTCGTCAAATTTAGCAATGAGTTCTTCCACCTTCTGAGACGGCACGATTCTGTCGGCTGCCCCGCCCAGTTCCTTGTTGATGGGGATGACTTTTACCGGTTCGTTATTTGGCTTGTTGTCAAAGACCGGGACGGTTCTGTCAACTGGGGGAAGGGTCATCATAAAAGGAATGATGGCGTCATAGTTGTCCTGCAGCATGTTTTGCAGATCGTCAAACAGCTTGTTGAATAATTCGCATATTTCCTTGTCCCGCCGGTTGCGTTCCAGCTTGCCCATGAATTTGTATTCAAATGTTCCGACGTTTAAAAGAGGCAGCAGCCGGTAAACCATGACTCCTTTGCTGTTAGGTTGACTGAAGATCACGCCCCTGCGGGCCAGGTCTTTCACTTTCCGGCTGATTTCTTCTTCCGTCAATCCGCTGGATAGCTTTAACTGCTCCATCGTCTGGGATTTTTTGTCCTTGAAAGAAGCAATGAAATCCACTTCATCTTCCATGATAAAATATTTTAAAAGTTTGATCAGCGTATCGTTCACGGGTATGGGGGTTCCGCCCGCCTTGCTGATAATCTCTCCTGCTTCTTTATACTTTTCTTCAATCTTCATGTTTGCTCCTCCTGCTATTGTTGAAAATCACTTGATAAAAGCCACTTCGTGCATCGAAAAAAAGTTTTTCTATCAGGCAACCGATTTATCTGATAACATTTTAATTTCTAAAATAAAGTATAAGGGGACGGTTTTTACTTGTCAATGAATAATTATTTTATGAACCTGGTTGATTTCTCGTGAGGACTCACTGTATCAGCTTTTCCATCGGCGTAGCCTCCGGGATCTTTGGCGGCCTGATGGGGGTGGGCGGGGGGATCATCATGATTCCCCTGCTGGTGGGATTGCTGAACCTCGATCAGCGCCGCGCTCATGGCACCAGTCTGGCTGTGCTGGTTTTTACAGGCATCAGCGGAGCGGTTACTTACGGCTGGCACGGCCAGACGGACTGGATGGCGGCCGCCGCTCTGGCCGTTCCAGCCGTATTTACGGCAGCCGCAGGCGCGCGCTTTGCCGACCGGCTTCCCGGTTGGAAGCTGAAAAGAGGATTTGGCGCATTTTTGATTTTCTGTTCCGTCCTGTTGCTTTTCAAGCCTTTCCTGGCGAGCCAGATCGGTCTGCTGTCAGGATATGTGTCCGTTGCCGCGCTGATGGTTGCGGGTACTGTCACCGGATTTCTTTCCGGTCTTATGGGGGTTGGGGGCGGAGCATTCATGATTCCCGCCATGATTCTGCTTGCGGGGTTTACGCAGCACGCCGCGCAGGGAACTTCCCTGCTGGTGATGATTCCGACGGGCCTTGCCGGGGCCGTTGAACACTATCGTTTGGGTCATGTGGAGGGCGGATTGCTTTTCGGCATGGCGCCGGGCATTCTGCTGGGAGCGTTTCTCGGCGGCAATATCGCCCAATTCATTCCGGACGATCCGCTGCGCTGGATATTTGTGCTGGCGACGGTTTGCATGGGATGGCGGTATCTAAAAACGGCTTCCCCAATTGTGATCGCCGTTGTCAAATGATTCGGACATTTCAGCTTCCGGTTGTATCGGGGGCTCCGGTTAGTGACGGATTTTTCCTATCAGGGAGTTCAATTTTATTTCACGATATCTTGTTTTCAAGGCTATGATTTTGGGAAACACAGGCCAGCATATCTTTAATTGAAACATCCGGATGGTGATACCGCTTCTTGCTGGAAGTGCCCTTGCCACATTGAATCGCCTCCTCCGGGCACCACTGGATACAGGCAAAGCATTGTTCGCAGCGGTGTTGCCAATGTGGTTTGCCTTCGACTATCCGGATATTATGTGCGGGGCAAATCTTTTCGCAAATTCGACAGGCAAGGCATTTTTCGTCAGCCGTAAAGGATTTATCCATTTTACGAATATGCGGAAAGGATTTACGGTATGCCCAGGAAAAAAATGGATTCTGCCAAAAAGGCCCCTTTTCTGGTGGTTGTTGTTCCTTGTTGCGTATAATCGTGGCAATGCTTTCAATTTTTTTTAGCGCAACGGCAAATTTCTTTTGTTGTTGGTCCAGTGAAACAGCTCCGCGCCATACAATATAGTTGCTGGGAAGTTCTATGGAAAACCCGGACGCAAGATGCAGCCCTTTTGCGGAGAGAATCTTTTGCAACTGGAGGAGTGTTGCGGCAACCTGGCCGGCATTGACGGCGATAGCAAAGATGTATTGCGTTGGTTCAGTCGTCCAGTTCTGAAGGAATTCGATCACAGGCGGAGGCGCTCCCCAGATGTGTACGGGAAAAACCAGACCGGTGCAATCCGCATCGCGGGGAGGATGCTGCTTTTTTTCGCGGCTGATAGGAATTAATTCCGATGGCTCCAGGAAACCGGCCAATTTTCTGGCTGTCCACAGGGAGTTGCCCGTTCCCGTATAAAAAAAGATGGTTGTTTTCATCACGGTGATGTTTTGAGCGCACGGTTATAAACTGCTTCAGAAAAACCATATACCTGATTTCTGTCAAAAATGGCAAAGGGGACGTCTCTGCCATTGTCAATTTCGTTTCTTTTAGCCGCCGCCGCTTCATCCTGATCCATGTTATATTCTGTGAATGTCAATGATCGAGAAGTCAGAAATTCCCTGGCTTTGTCACATTCAGGACAATTATTTTTAGTATAGAGAGTAATAGTTGGCTTTTTCTCTTTTTCCGCCGGCGGTTTTTCCGCCGGTTTTCTGCTTTCTTCAAAACCTTTAATTTTTTCTTTTTTCAGATTTTGCGGCGGAGGATAATCGGTAATATGCGACACGCCGGATTCATCTTCCCAAGTATAGAAGTCGGCTTTTGCCGTGCAAGTCATCGTAATGAAGATAACCAAAAATAACAACAATTGTTTTTTCATAAATTCCCCTTAGCGCCGCGGACGCATGTTGATATTAAACTTCCGTCATTTTTCCCGTATGCCTCTTTTCTAATAAATATCAAAAGCCAAGATGAAACTTTACGCCCTTTTGCTTTTTTAATTCAATCCTTTTACTTGTAAATAAGCTAACTTCAAAGATCAATAAAAGTCAAATTCTTTTGTTTTGACGATCTGTTGTTCACGTTACCTGCCACATCGGCGTTCATGCCTTTTTCCTTTGGCAAAAACACGTGTATTATGTCATAGTATTTTAAACAATCATCTGAATTGGCAGGAGGTGGCCGATGAATAAATCTTACATTTTAGCCCTTGACCAGGGAACCACCAGTTCACGCGCCGTCATTTATAATCAGGAAGGCGCCGCTGTTAAAATCGCGCAAAACGAATTCACGCAAATTTATCCACAAGCCGGCTGGGTCGAGCATGATCCCATGGAAATCTGGGGATCCCAGCGAGGCGTTGCCAGTGAAGTCCTGGCCGCCACCGGTATTGCGCCCGAAGAAATTGCGGCCATCGGCATTACCAATCAGCGGGAAACCACCATCGTCTGGGATAAAGCCACGGGAAGGCCTGTTTATAACGCCATTGTCTGGCAGTGCCGGCGAACCGCCGCGATTTGTGACGAGCTGAAAGCTGCGGGCCTGGAAAAATACATCCGGGAATATACGGGACTGGTGCTGGACGCTTATTTTTCGGCAACCAAGGTAAAATGGATTCTCGATCACGTTGAGGGAGCCAGAGACAGAGCCCAAAAAGGAGAACTGCTCTTCGGCAATGTCGATACCTGGCTCATCTGGAATCTCACCCGCGGTAAAGTTCATGTTACCGATTATTCAAACGCTTCGCGTACCATGCTCTACAATATCCAAGACCTCAAATGGGACGAGTATCTTCTGGAAAAACTGAATATTCCTGCCTGCATGCTGCCTGAGGTCAAACCGTCCTCCTCTGTTTATGGTGTCACCGACGCACGAATCTTCGGCGTGGAAATTCCCATTGCTGGCGATGCGGGCGACCAGCAGGCGGCGCTTTTCGGCCAGGCCTGCTTTGAACCCGGCATGGTCAAAAACACATACGGCACCGGCTGTTTCATGCTCATGCTCACCGGGGAAAAACTCGCCCATTCCCGAAACGGCCTTCTTTCGACCATTGCCTGGGGAGTTAATGGTAAAGTGCAATATGCTCTGGAAGGCAGCATCTTTGTTGCAGGCGCGGCGATTCAGTGGCTGCGCGACAATCTGCGCGTCATTTACGACGCACGTGACAGCGAATATTTTGCCACCAAAGTTCCTGATTCCCATGGGGTTTACGTGGTGCCCGCTTTTGTGGGATTGGGTGCGCCGTATTGGGATATGTACGCCCGTGGAGCGATTTTGGGGTTGACGCGCGGTACGAACCGCAATCATATTATCCGCGCCACGCTGGAATCCATTGCCTACCAGACCCGCGATGTCCTCGAACAGATGCGCGCCGAGTGCGGCATCGAGCTATGCGAACTGCGCGTCGATGGAGGTGCGTGTGCCAATAATTTTCTCATGCAGTTTCAGGCGGACATTCTTAACGCGCCGGTCGAGCGTCCGGAAATTATAGAAACGACATCATTGGGAGCGGCCTATCTTGCGGGACTGGCGGTAGGATTCTGGCAGAATCAGGCGGCCATTGCCGAGAAAAGAAAGGTTGATCACAGATTCCATCCTTTACTGGACAAAGAAAAACGTCAGAAACTATATGCCCGGTGGAAAAAGGCGGTCGAGCGCGCCAGAGGTTGGGAGGAAGAGTAAGGGTAAACTCATAGCTCGTAGCTCAAAGTTCAAGGGTTAATGGATGATCAAGACGGATGTCATTATTATCGGCGGGGGGGCCACGGGCTGTGGCATTGCCAGAGATTTGGCGCTTCGGGGCATACCGCATTGTTTGATTGAAAAGGGTGATTATGCGGCGGGAGCAACTGGCGCGTGCCACGGCCTTTTGCATAGCGGCGGCCGCTACGCGGTGTCCGATCCTATTGCGGCGAGGGAATGCTATGATGAAAATTTGATTCTCCGGCGTATCGGCGAAAAATGCGTGGAACCGACCGGCGGCTTGTTCGTGCGTTTGCCGGGCGATTCCAAAATGTTCCGGGAAAGGTTTTTACGAAGCTGCGAGGATGTCGGCATTCCCACGGAAGTCATCTCTTCCACCCGCGCGCTCGAACTGGCGCCCAATCTGAATCCGTGCATCGAGGAAGCTGTGAAGGTTCCCGATTGTTCAATTGATCCCTTCCGTTTATGCATGCTCAATATGAAGACATCTGAGATTAAAGGCGGCTTAAGTTTTACGCGTCACAGAGTAACGGAAATTATTCAGTCACACGGTCGCTGCATCGGCGTGAAAGCTACCGATGCAGCGACCGGTGAAATTAAAGAAATTCATGCCAATATCATTGTTAATGCTTCAGGCGCCTGGACCAATATGGTTGCCGGACTGGCCGGTTGCGAAGTGCCCATAACGCTGTCAAAGGGATCGCTGGTGATAACCAACCATCGTCTTACCGACATGGTCATCAACCGTCTGCGTCCGTCTTCCGATGGCGATATTATAGTTCCCAACGAAGCGGTCTGCCTGGCCGGCACGACGTCCTTGGCTGTAGAAGACCCGGATAAAATCGCGATTCGACCCGCCGAGGTGGACATTATCATCAGCGAGGCGGGTAGAATGGTTCCCCATTTCAATCAAACACGCATCATACGTGCGTTTTCCGGTGTTCGTCCCCTGCTCAAATCACAAAAGCAGGACAGCCGGGAAATTTCACGCGGCTTTCAGATTATGGATCATCAAAACGGCATGTACAGCATTGTTGGCGGAAAACTCACAACTTTTCGGCTCATGGCGGAAAAAATGGTGGACGCCGTCATGAATGCTTTTAATCTGAAACGCGACTGTGAAACAGCCGAAAAACCGCTGGACGGTCAGGAAGAACTCAGCGGTTACCCTCTGTCCAGAAGGCTGGCGGATATGAAAAATATTGTTTGTGAATGCGAACTGGTTACACGCACGGACGTGGAACGGATCATCGGCGAGACAGGCACCCGTCATGTCGGTGATATATCGCATCGGACGCGTCTGGGTATGGGACCTTGCCAGGGCGGATTCTGCACATTTCGCGCGCTAGGCATTATGCACGACCGGGAAATTTTAACTGCGGATCAATCCGTACAGTCCCTGCGGGAATTTCTCCAGCGTCGCTTTCGAGGCATCCGCTGTGCGCTGTGGGGAGATCAACTGCGGGAAGAGCAACTTATTGAATACATTTACCTGGGCATTCTGGCTATGGAGCATAACCGGTGAGCGTTATTGAATACGATGTGATTGTTATTGGCGCGGGGGTTGCCGGCCTGATCGCGGGCGCCCGCCTTGCCGGAGAGGGCTTGAAAGTGGCGCTGGTTACTGCGGGAGAGCCGACCGCTTGCCTTTCCACAGGCTGTATAGACCTGTGTTCGCAGAATGAAAATCCTCTATGGGGCATCGCCGGTCTGCCCGATGAACATCCATTTCAATTGATTGCCTGTTCGGCCATTTGTCAGGCCTTGGCCGATTTTGGGCGAATCACGACCGAACGGGAGTTGCCATATTTAGGAGAAACGGAAAGAAATCAACTTGTTCTTTCCGCCATCGGCACATTCAAAACTACCTGTCTTGTTCCCGTGACGATGCAGGCATCTCCGCAGTCCATGGATGAAAAAATACACATTGTCACCTTTGCCGGTCTGAAGGACTTTTATCCCGGCTATATTCTTTCCCGTCTTAAAAACGCTTCTTTTTCAACTTACAATGCCGGTGTTTCCACGACGATGGGTATTGCGGCTAATTTTGAAGAGGAAGCCTTTTTGGAGGCGTTTCTCCTGTGGTTGGAAAAACTGAATATTCGTGAAGACAAGATTGCTGTTCCCGCTGTTTTGGGGCTGGAGTCGGCTGCTGCCATTGTGAAAAAGATTGAATGCCGCCTGGAGCGTCCTGCATTTGAAATTCCCACCATTCCGCCTTCCATGCCGGGCCGCAGACTCTTCAATGTCCTGAAAGACCATTTCCGAAGCCGGGGAGGGGATATTTACTGGGATTGGCCTGTTACAGGTGTGGAAAAAACAGGAAGCCTCATTGAAGCGGTCGTCACCGAAACACAGGGCAGACCAAACAGCCTCAACGCCCGTGCGTTTATTCTGGCCAGCGGCTCATTTGTTGGCGGGGGGCTGCACGCCAGGCGCGATACTATTATCGAAAAGGTGTTCGGTTTGCCGGTTTTTGTGCCGGGGGATCGTGAAACATGGTTTGACCATGATTATTTTTCAGCCAATCACGGCATCGGTCAGGCGGGCATTGCCGTCAATGATTCTTTCCGTCCCGTGGATTGCCAGTGGGACAATATATTTGCCTGCGGCGCGATCCTTGCCCATGTCGAGGCGTTGAAGAACGGCTGCGGCCATGGCTTAGCGATAGCAACGGGATACGAGGCAGCGAAGTCCTGTCTGGATTATATCCGATGAAGTTTGAACACTGCATACGCTGCACTATCTGTGTGGAGAATTGTCCCGTATTTCGGGTCAATCCGGACTTCCCTGGTCCCAAGCAGGCGGGTCCCGACGCCCAGCGCTTCCGTGGCAACCGGGAAAAATCCGTCGATGAATGGGTGCTTCTGTGCAGTCAGTGCAAGCGTTGTGAAATGGCCTGCCCCTGTGGCGTGGAACCGGCGCAGATTATTCTCCAGGCGCAGCAGAAATACGGTTTGGAGCATCCCCACACGTTAGCGCATTTGCTTTTCGCCAACAATTATTACCTCTCTACGCTCGGCTCGATGACTGCGCCGCTGGCCAATCGATTTGCCGCGACGAAAATCGGGAAAAGTATATTACAGCGAATAGGCGTTGCAACCCTTGTTCCTTTTCCCAAGTTTAGATTCAAAACGTTGCGGGGTGAAAAGAAAGCCCGAAGCGGCGTGGCCAGAAAAGTTGCTCTCTTTTATGGCTGTTTTATCAACTTTTACCGGCCGGATATCGGCAGAAAAATCATCCGTATTCTTCAATCGTTCCGGATTAACGTGGTCCTGCCGTCCCAGTGGTGTTGCGGTTTGCCCGCATTGGGAAACGGCAATCTGGCTCTGGCGAGGTCTTTTGCCAAAAAAAATGTGGCTTCTCTGTCTGATTATATCGATGCGGGCTATGACATCGTTTATAGCTGCACATCCTGCGGTTTGTGCCTGCTGCATGATTATCAGGGCATTATGAATATACCCGGAGCAAAAAAAATTGCGGAAAACAGTTATGATCTGCACGAGTATATTCTCAAACTGATGACCGGAAAGGAAATCAATCCTCATTTCAAGGAAGTTAACCGAACGCTGGCATATCACATCCCCTGTCATCTGCGGGCGCTTAAAATCGGTTATCCCGCTGCCGGTTTGATGAAATTCATCCCCGGTCTTACCTGCCGGATTCTGGATGACGCTTGCTGCGGACTCAGCGGCAGTTACGGATTTAAAAAAATGAACGAAAACTCGTCGCTCCAGATGGGAGGGCGCGCCGTGTCGTTGATTATAAAAACAGGGGCTGAGGCTATTATGGCGGATTGCGGTTCCTGCCGCATGCAACTTGGCGGTCTTTCTGGAATGGCGGCTTTCGATCCCGTGGAAATTCTTTGCGAATCACTGGAAATCAGGGATAAGAAATAATGCCGGTTAATTTTCTTGAGAAATGATTTCAATGCTGGTATGTAACAAAGATATGTAGAAAATTTATTTTAAGGATGGTTATTTATGTTAAACCCCAATTTTAGTTCCGGCCCTTGCAGTAAGAGGCCAGCGTGGAGCATCGACGCGCTGAAGAGCGCGCCGGTCGGCCGTTCACACCGATCCGCGTTGGGCAAAGAAAGAATTGTTAAAGCCATTAACGAAACCAGAAAAATATTAAACATTCCGTCGGATTATCTTGTGGGTATTCTGCCGGCTTCCGATACCGGCGCTTTCGAGTGCGCCATGTGGTCTCTTCTGGGACCTAAACCGGTTACTGTACTGGTATGGGAAAGCTTCTCCAACGGTTGGGCGACAGACGTCAACAAACAGCTGAAACTTAATCCCACGATCATTAAAGCGGATTACGGCAAGATTCCAGATCTCTCCAAGGTTGATTGGAAAACGGATGTGGTCTTCGTATCCAACGGTACGACCAGCGGCGTAAAAATACCCAACTGGGACTGGATTCCGGCCGACCGCGAAGGCCTTTCGATATGTGACGCCACCAGCTATGCGTTTGCCAATGACGTTGACTGGAGCAAAATTGACGTTTTGACCTACTCCTGGCAGAAATGTCTTGGTGGCGAGGCCGCGCATGGTATGATGATTTTGAGCCCAAAAGCAGTTGCGCGTATTGAATCCTATGATCCACCTTGGCCCATGCCTAAAATTTTCCGTTTAAAAAAAAGCGATAAAATCAGTAAAGCAATTTTTGACGGCGACGTTATCAACACGCCTTCCATGATCTGTGTGGAAGACTACTTGGATGCATTGGATTGGGCGGGTAAGATCGGCCTCGACGGCTTGATCAGAAGAAGTCAGGATAACCTCAGAGTTGTTGAAGAATGGGTCGCCAAGACTGACTGGATTGAATTTCTGGCCGAGGATCCCAAAGTCCGTTCCAATACATCCGTGTGTCTGTCCGTGACTCATCCCAAAGTGGCCGCTCTGGATGCTGATGCGAAAAGCAAGTTTCTTAAAAGCATCGCTTCGGACCTGAGCAAAAAGAATATCGCTCACGACATTAACTCTTACAAAGAGGCACCCGCCGGTTATCGCTTCTGGTGCGGTCCAACTATCGAGGCGTCCGATCTCACCTTGGCGCTGGCCGAGTTGGAGAAAGTCTTCAATGAAAAGGTAAAAACCCTTTAGATTAAGAACATCTTGGTAAGCATTATGAAACGATTATTAATAACCGATTCCATGGCTTCCGAAGTTGCGGAGATCCTGGAAAATACACCGGGCCTCAAAGTGGACGTAAAAACCAGCATGAAGCCGGATGAATTAAAAACGGTTATTAAAGATTATGATGCGCTGATTGTTCGTTCAGCCACGAAAGTTACGGCCGATATTATTGAAGCGGCCGTAAAGCTTTCAGTGATCGGCCGTGCTGGCGCGGGAGTCGACAATATCGACATCCCCGCCGCCAGCAAACGCGGCATAGTGGTTATGAACACTCCGGGCGGCAATACCGTTACCACAGGCGAGCACGCCATCGCCATGATGGTGTCTCTGGCGCGCAAAATTCCTCAAGCTACAGCTTCCATGAAAGCCGGCCATTGGGAAAAAAGCAAGTTCATGGGCAACGAATACTGCAACAAAACTCTGGGTGTTATCGGTTTGGGCAGAGTTGGCGCCGTGGTGGCGGAGCGCGCGATCGGCCTGAAAATGAATGTCATTGCCCATGACCCTTTTATTTCCCCGGAAGCAGCGGAAAAAATAGGTGTGCAGATGGTTACTCTGGATGAACTCTATGCCAATTCGGATTTCATTACCGTGCACACGCCGCTTTCCGGTGAGACCAGAAACCTGATCAACGAAGAATCCTTTGCTAAAATGAAAAAAGGCGTGTTTCTGGTTCATTGCGCCCGCGGAGGGATTGTTAATGAAAAAACGCTTTACAACGCATTGAAATCCGGCAAAGTCGCTGGTGCGGCGCTTGACGTTTTCGAAGAAGAACCCACAAAAAATTTGGATCTGATTAGATTGGACAATGTTATTTGTACGCCGCACTTGGGCGCTTCGACGGATGAGGCGCAAACCAATGTGGCCATTGCCATTGCTTATCAGATCGCCGCCTATTTCGCCACCGGCGAGATTAAAGGCGCCGTTAATTTTACTTCTATCAGTGCGGAGGTCATGGCGGTTGTCCGTCCTTATCTAAATTTGGCAGAAAAATTGGGAGCTTTTCAAACACAGCTTGTGACCGGAGCGATTCAGGAAGTGACGATCGAATACAGTGGCGATATTTTAAATTGTAATGTAGCGCCGATCTCTGTTTCCCTGATCAAGGGCCTCCTTGAACCGATTTTGACTGAAACCGTTAATTACATCAATGCCCCGCTCATTGCCAAAGAAAGAGGCATAAAGATTGCTGAAGTGAAGAGTTCTGAAATCAAAGATTTTACCAGCCTGATCTCTCTGACAGTCAGGACCTCGAAGGAAACAAGCCGGACGGCAGGCGCCGTGTTCGGCAAAAATGATTCCCGAATCGTGCGGATCAATGAATTTTCCGTCGAAATCGTACCGGAAGGCTATATGCTCGCTGTTTCCAATCACGACCGTCCGGGCGTTATCGGAAATTTAGGAACCACACTGGGCGATAAAAAAGTTAACATCGCACGTTTGCATCTGAGCCGCGACGCCTTGGCAAAGAAAGCGTTGGTTGTCCTGAATACCGATTCACCAGTCGGGGCGGATGTTCTGGAAAAATTACGGAAATTACCGCATGTAATTTCCATCACACCAATTAAAATGTAGGAATTTACAGTCATGTCAAATGTTGCTGTTGTAGGCACTCAGTGGGGTGATGAAGGAAAAGGAAAGATTGTCGATCTTTATACGCTTGAGGCGGATGTTGTCGCCCGTTTTCAGGGCGGCAACAACGCAGGGCATACCCTGGTGGTTCAAGGAAGAACAACAATTCTGCATCTGATTCCTTCGGGAATTTTGCATGAAAATAAAATTTGCATCATCGGTAACGGCGTTGTCTTTGATCCCAAAGTTTTTCTTCAGGAAGTCGATGAATTAAACGAAGGGGAGCTGTTTCCCCCTTCCACAAAGCTTTATATAAGCGAAAAAGCACATGTTATTATGCCTTACCATCGCAGCATTGATCAGGCGCGTGAGGCGCGCAATTCCGGGAAAAAAATCGGAACAACCGGCCGCGGAATTGGTCCGGCTTATGAAGACAAGGTGGCCCGTACGGGGATCCGTGTAGGCGACCTTTATGAAACTGAACTGTTCCGGGAAAAATTGCTGCACAGCCTCGAAGAAAAAAATTTCCTGCTGAAGAATTATTTTGGCGCCGAACCTTTAAGCGCCGAAGCCATAGCCGATGAGTATCTTGCTTTTGCCGAAAAGATAAGACCTTTTGTCGCCGACACATCGCTTATTCTGGATCGTGAAATTCACAATGGTAAAAAAGTTCTTTTTGAAGGCGCGCAAGGCTGTCATCTGGATATCGATCATGGAACCTATCCGTATGTTACGTCATCAAATACGGTTTCTGGCAACGCTTCCTGCGGCAGTGGAATCGGTCCCAAAGCTGTTTCAAATGTGGTTGGCATTTGCAAAGCTTACACAACGCGCGTAGGAGAAGGCCCTTTCCCAACGGAGTTAAAAGACGGTATCGGTGCTCACCTGCAAAAAGTCGGTCAGGAATTTGGCGCGACCACTGGCCGCAAAAGGCGCTGTGGTTGGCTGGATATGGTTCTGGTGCGTCAGGCCGTGCGTGTTTCCGGTATTTCATTACTGGCCATCACTAAACTGGATGTTTTGACCGGTCTTGACAAACTTAAAATTTGCGTTGGTTATAAGACAGACCATGGCGAATTTTCGCAAGCTGTTCCCGCCAGCATAGATGCGTTTTCAACATGTGTTCCTGTTTATGAAGAATTGGACGGCTGGAAAGAAAACATTGCCGACGCGCAAAGAATAAGCGATCTTCCCGCAAATGCACAGAAATACCTCAATCGCTTAAATGAATTAGCCGGCATTGAACTTGCGCTGGTATCCGTGGGCGCGGGACGCGAAGAGACCATTCAGATGGTAAATCCATTTGAATGTTGAAGAAATAATATGATGCTGTATTCGTTTGCGTCTCCACGGCAAATTGTATCGAATATAAATTTCGAACACAGTTTCTTCTTGACATAACCATTTCTAGTTGCTAAATAGTATCGTTTTTAATTAAGGTTTAAAGAGTGGGCCGTTAGCTCAGAGGTAGAGCAGCGGACTTTTAATCCGTTGGCCGCGGGTTCAATCCCCGCACGGCCCACCAGAAAAAACAGAGGTTTCCGGCACTTACACCGGAAGCCTTTTTTTTGTTTCTCGCCAAATTACGCCAAATTGATGCAAAGATGCGGGACATTTGCAGGACATACTTTAAGGAAACTCAGCGGCCAAGGAAGGAGCAAGCCAGGTTTCGCCCGACACTTGAGGGCGTACCTGGCTTGCTCAATGTGTTGGGATAGAAAATATTTTTGAGTATATGAAATATAAACTCCTTGACATTTGTTAAAATGAGGTCTAGGATACGAATCATAAACCATGATGGAGGAAGCAATGGGGACAGACACATTTCCTTTTGTAGAAATACCGGAACACTTAAAAGATAAAATTGGAATACCCGACCCGGGGACAAGACTTTATCGGGCTTATGGAACTGAAGATGATGAATCTGTATGGGCGGACGCGGTTTTTGATATTTGTCATGGTGACGGGTGCGTCTCACCCGGTGGTGCTGCCGGTTATGCAAAAGTTTCGCGCCCTGGTGTGCACAAGAAGCTTAAGACGGGCGGATTAACAGGATTTGTTTTTCATGTTACGAAAAACTCTATTTTAGGCAAGAAGAAGCTCTCTAACGCGAATTTTTATTGTTATATACCCGTTAGCGAGTGCAAAGCTTGGGCGCAAGAGTTAAGCAAGAAGCGTGACAAGCTCGAATTGGCAAAAGAAATAATGGGCGATGGTAATTTCGCTGATACATATTTAGATAATCCACCAGATCACCTTAAGAAAATATTCAAGGATGAACAAAAAATGAAAAGAGGGAAAAAAGAAAGGGATTAAGAAATAAACAAACGAAAGCCGGACATGTTGGAGCATGCCCGACTTTCTGAATCACATTCCAGAAGGCAATTAGCCGGGTAGCATCATGCAACGGACGTGATCTGATTTTATCTATATCATCAGAGCATCTGTGTCAACCAAAGCCTTCTGGAGCAAATTTCAGGAGGTTTTTATTTGATTAATCTAAACTTTAATAATCTGGCCAAGGAATCAGTTGATCAGGGGCATGACGCTTTCAGGCCGTCCGTGGAGCTTAACGAAAGCAGAAGCGGACGGTCGCCCCATACTTTTGACTTGGTTCCATATACCCCCCCGCGTAGGCCGTTACCTTATTTTTTATCAATAGAGGGCTACAGCGGAAAAAAACCCGGGGCCGATTCCGTCGAGCCAGCGGGTTTTTTTCCGCAATATCAGCACTCTGTTGATAAAAAGTTCACCCAACAAGAAATTAAGTTCAAATCTAACGAAGTGTCATCCGCTTTGTCCCCTATCCTTGCTTTTAATTCTGACCATCAGTGGATAGATGAAAAATCGATAATTCCGGTATCAGGTAAAAAGTGTTCCTGTAAATCGGTCTGGTGTCCTGTTTGTTTTCGGTCGCGTTTTCATGATCGGATAGTTGAAATATTTTCCCCTTATGACTGGCAATCAACAAGGCATGTAATTCTTACCGTTGACCCTGATTTATATGAAAGCCCCTTTGCTGCATTAGAAGACATAAGAGAAAAACGTATGGTTGGCGAATTTATAAGAAGGCTTCGGCACGGCGTAAAGGTTAAAACCGGTTCACGCTGGGTCTGGAAGTATAAGCCTGTTGATGTTCTCCGGTGGGCTTGGTTCCTTGAGTTTCACAAAAACGGATTTCCTCACTATCATGTATTCATTCAAACACCGCTCAAAGGTTCTGCTGGCATGATCGGCGGCGACTTCCTCCGTGACTGCTGGAAAATATCAAAGATCGTCAAAGAAACATACTTCCGTGATGAAGCACATTTTCGTGAAATGACCGGCTACTATGCAAATAAAGGCTACTTTGAAAAGGGGAAAGAATATCAAGGCAGGCTTCCGGAAGATATTTTAAATAACGTGCAAGGGAAAATTAAACGTATGAATAGCTCTGAAAAAGGTTATCGGGAAAGAAGAGAACTTACGGAAGAACAGATCGAAGCAAGGAATTATCAAGAATGTAAAACCTTCTTTGATGAACAAAAGGGCTGGTCTATTTCAAACGAAGAAAAACAGGAATTTGTTTCTGAACTGGAAAGCAGAATTGACGAAGCTGACGAAGCAAAAGAAAAACGAAAGGTCAACTATCGGGCAATGATCGCCAATTGCGGGGCACAAACCTATGTGGAACTTGATATTGCTGAATATCACATAGCGGCCATCTGTGTCTTGCCCTGGAAGAAGTGGAAAGACACAACCGGAACATATTATAACAACAGGGGCTATATATCCAAGTTAACAAGGGATGAAATATTTGAACTTTTGGCCTCTATTGTTCGCGTGGTGCCTATTCCGCTGATTTCGCCACCTGATTCCGAAGGAAAGCGCCATGCGATTCCGAAGGATGTCGCCACCCTGTTCCGGATCAAGTCGCCACCCCTTGGGTCGG